>JBBRUG010000119.1:0-15938 GCA_038247995.1 Chloroflexales bacterium
CCCAATGCGCTATTCCCCGCATCCCCCCAACCCCCTGCTCCCTCACGTGGAGCAGGGGGAGCCGCCGCAGATTCGGCGTCCTGATGCTGTCGGAAGCCCCGCTCCCGCTCAGGGAGCGGGGTTGGGGGTGCGGGCAACGGCGAAAACCCTACACCTGAGAGCAGCCCTCAGCCCTCAGCCCGCGCAATCCCGCGTCGAAATACTTCGGCAACCGTATCGGCCATGAGCGCCGGTTCGGGGCTACCAGCGCTACTGAGGCGGCCCACATTCGGCGAGACGATCAGCGCATTAAAGATGCGCACCACGCTCGGTACATCCATGGCCGGATCGATCTCGCCGCTGGCGATTGCCTCGCGCACGCTATCGACGACCAGTTTGTCGATCGCGCAGAGATGGCTCTGCGACGCAGGGCTGGCTTCCAGCAGCCGGACAACTTCCGGAAGCCAGATCTGCATTGCGTCGGCGCCTTGCTCCAACTGTAAGAGCACGGCAGCGCGTAAGAGTTCAACCAGGCGGTTCAGCGGTGTCTGTCCGGCAACTACGACCTCAACCATTGCGTAGATGCGTTCCATCAACTTAATCGCCATCGCGACGATTAGTTCATCTTTGCCGGCTGGAAACTGGCTGTAGAGCGTCGGTTTTGAAACCCCGACACGGGTGGCGAGTTCATCCATGGAGAGCGCAGCATAACCCTTCTCGGTCATCAGGTTGTGGGCCGCCTCCAAAATCTCGTCGCGCAGCATTTGTCGGCGCCGCTCACGTAGGCTGTGGGTTGTCATTGCGGCATCTTTCTCAACTACCTATGCTGTGCCGGGCGCTACATTCGCCCGTACAAGGGCATTTCTACTCGACAATAATTCGCACCCGCGCACTCATCCCGGCCCGTAATTCACCTTGATCGTCGAGGGTTACCCGCACGACAAAGGTGCGAATCGTGCCGGCAATGGTAGCCGTGGGCGCAATATAGGTAACAACGCCGGTGAAGGGCGTGGCGGGCAACGCATCAACCGTGACTTCGGCGCGCTGGCCTTCGCGCACACGCGCCACGTCGGTATCGGCGATCGAGACGGTAACGCGCAATTCGCTTACATCAACTACCTGCACCGCCGCCAAACCGGGCGCGCCGGTGACACTGTCGCCCTCATCAATCCCGACGATCGAGACGATGCCGGCAAACGGTGCGTTCAAGGTAGCTTTGTCGAGGTTCAGACGAGTAGCTTCCAGTCCGGCTTCGGCGGCGCGAACCTGCGCGAGCGTTCCGGCGAGGGTTGCGTTGGTCGGATCGGCGAGGACGCGGGCAAGGTTGGCCTGTGCGGCCTGCACGCCGGCCTGCGCGCCGGCCAGGCTACCCTGGCGCTGTTCACCACGCAGACGTTCCAGGTTCGCCTGGGCGCTCGCCACTTGCGCCCGCGCACCAGCTAACTGGTCGGTTGTGGCTCCATCGACCACCCGCTGAAGCGCGGCTTCGGCATTGGCTACCTGCGCATTTGCCGCCGCTAGGCCGTCAACCTCGTTCTGTACGGCCTGATCGTAGCTCAGCCGGGCCTGCGCGAGAGCGGTTTCGGCGTTCTGCACGCGGCGTAAAGCCTGTTCTTCGGCGGCAACGGCTTCCTCGGGAAGGTCGCGCCCAAAACGACTCAGCGTATTTTCCAGCTCTCGATTATCCCAATAAATATCCGAGTAGGCTTGCTGGGCGTCGCGCAGCGCGTTGGCTGCCGTGCCAATCTGAAGTCCAGCGTTGGATTTGGCCGCCGAAAGGTTGGTGCGCTGCACAGCGAGGTTTGCCCGCGCCTGATCGAGACCGGCCTGAGCCTGTTGCAGGTCGGGCGTTTCAGGGCCGGCCAGCAGGCGAGTTTCGAGCGCCCGCGCCTGCTCCAACGCGGCTTCGGCAGCAGCGATATCGGCGGCAGTTACTCCGCCGCGCGCCTGGGTCAAGCCGGCCTGGGCCTGAGCTACCTGAGCGCGAGCTGCGGCGACATCTTCCGCACTTGCGCCTTCAACCAGGCGCTCATAATTGGCCTGAGCCTGGGCGAGTGTCGCTTCGGCCTGGGTTACCTGAAGGGTTAATTCCTGCCCATCGAGGCGGGCCAGGGGCTGCCCGGCGCTCACCTCGTCGCCCTCTTCGACCAGCACTTCGCCGATCGTGCCTGGGACACGGAAGCTGAGATCGGCACTGCGCAGCGCCTCGATCTCGCCGCTGGCCGTTACGCCGAGGCTCAACCCCGGCGCCGCCGGCAGTTCGACAGCCTGACTCGCGGCGGTTGGTTCGGGGAGGGCCATGGTGGCCTGTTGTTGTGGAATGGCTGTCGATTCGGCGGCAGGTGTGGCACAGGCGCCGAGGGTAAGCGCTGCTGCCAGGGTGAGCAGCGGCACAGCGCGTTTGATAACTCGCACGGAAGGACTCCTTATCGATAAAGCACAGGTTACCTATCTCGAAGGGATCGATCAGCGGAAGGGGCGTGTCGCCACGCGCCCTTCCGCAATGCTACAGGACATTAGTCGCCCGAAGGTTCGGGTAGGGCGCCGGATACATCGCCGGGCTTCTGGTCGGGCGCGGCGGCGGGTGCGCCGGCGGGCGGTTCGTCTTCGTTGCGGCGGAAGATGCGCTCAAGCCGCTCAACAGCGCTCTCCATCAGGCTGTAGGCCGTCGGCACAACCAGCAGGGTCAGGATCGTCGAGGTGGTCATACCGCCGATAATGACCCAGGCCAGGCCACGCCGGAACTCGCTGCCTTCACCCGTACCGAAAACGTGGATGCCAAGCGCTGTCGGCAGCGCGCCGGCGATCAGCGAGAGCGCCGTCATCAAGATCGGGCGCAAACGAATCGCTCCGGAGAAGCGCAGCGCCTGATGCTTCTCCATGCCGACACTACGCAGGCGATTGGTGAAATCGACCAGCAGGATCGAGTTTTTTACCACCAGACCCAACAGCATAATCAAGCCGATCATGCCCGTGATGTCCAGGTCGACGCCGATGATCCGCAGGGCCAGGAAGGCGCCGATGAAGCTGAACGGCATGGCCATCATAATCACCAATGGCTGGGTGTACGAGCCGAACTGCGATGCGAGCACCATGTAGACGAAGAGCACTGAGAGCGCCATCGCCAGGATCAGCGAGTCGAAACCTTCGGTGGTTTGTTGCGCCGTGCCGACATAGCTCACCACAATATCGCCGGGAATGCCGAGTGCAGCGATCCGGGCTTGCACATCGGCCTGCGCTTCGCCCAGGTTGCGGCCCTCAAGGTTGGCCCCAATCAGGATCTGATTCAGGCGATCATAGCGCCGCACCGTGGTGGGGCTGTCGGCCAGCACTACATCGCCGAGCGAACTGAGCGGCACATTGCCCGAGCGCGTGGGAATAGTAATTGCGCCGAGCGATTCAACGCCGCTGCGATCCTCGGGCTTCAGGCGCACGACAACGTCGGTATCGCGCCCGTCCTCGCGCAGTACTGTGGCAAGCTGGCCGTTGATTAGTGCGCGCACCGAGTTGGCGATATCGTCATTGGTAATGCCGAGGTCGCCGATGCGGCCGGGGTTAGCCAGGAAGCGCAGTTCGGGCTTGCCGGCCTGGTAGTTGGTGTCGATATCCACCAGGCCCGGGGTCTGCCCCATCTCGGCCTGAACCGCTGCCGTAAGCGGCCCCAGTTCGCCAATCGGGCGCGTGGTTTGGAGGCTCACCTGCAATTCACGCCCAGCCACGCCGGTGCTACTGGGCTGGAAACTTGGCACAGTAAAGGAGAGCCGGGGCAAAAATTCGAGTTGCGGGCGCAGGCGCTCCTGCGTTTCCAGCGTTGGTGTGCGTCCAACCAGGCTGATGTAGATCTCGGCGCGTTCGGAGTTACCCTGGAAGCCCACCGAGCTTAGCACCGCCTCGACAACCGGCTCGGCCAGGAGCACCGCTTCAGCCTCACGGGCGATCCGGTTGGTCTCCTCAAGCGTTGTGCCGGGCGGCAACTCGAAGCCCATCACAAATTCGTGCGGATCCTGTTCGGGGAAGAACGAGAAGCGCAGGCCGGAGGCGACCACACCGCTGAATACAAGGACGAGCACTGCTACGCCCACGACGAGCAGGCGATTGCGCGTTGAACGCAGCGTCCAGTCGAGCAGATTGCCGTAGGCACGGCCCATCCGACCGGGATCTTCCTGCGCCTCCATCGCCAGCGAGGCGTCACGGTCGTTGGGGTCGAATTGGATACCCTCAGGCAAGTCGTTGTGGTGCGCCTCGTGGGGCTTGGGCTTGGGCTTCTTGTGGGGGAAGATGTTCGCCGACATCATCGGCGCAAAGGTGAAGGCTTCAACGAGCGAGAGCAGGATCGCTACCGCGACAACCAAACCAAACGAGCGGAAGACGATGCCGGCGGTGCCTTCAGCAAAAGTAACCGGCACAAACACAGCCACAATCGTCAGCGTCATCGCGATCACCGAGAGGGTTACCTCCCAGGTGCCTTTTGATGCCGCAACTGCCGAACTCGCGCCACGTTCGAGGTGGCGGAAAATATTCTCCCGCACCACGATCGCGTCGTCGATGACGAGGCCGACGCAGAGCGAAAGCGCCAGCAGCGTGATCAGGTTGATCGTTAAGCCGAAGATCGGGAAGAAGATGAATGTGCCGATCAGAATGACCGGCAGGCCGGCCATAGTGATGATCGTGCTGCGCAAATTGCGAAAGAAGAACCAGACTACCAGGAAGGCGGCGATCGAGGCAAAGATGAGTTCTTCGATCGAACTGATCACCGAACTGCGCACCGCCTCCGAGTCGTCGCGGGGGACGGAGTAGAGCAAGTCGGGACGGGCGTCGAATACCTCGCTGAGAGTGGCGCGCACATTGTCGGCAACCTGCACCGTGTTCGTGCCGGTCTGCTTACGCACGTCGAGCACCACTGCATCGGAGCCGTCGAGGCGCGAGTAAGTGACGCTGTCGGCAACGCCGTCCTCGATTGTGGCCACGTCACCGATGCGATAGGCGGTGCCGGTGATCTGGATGCGCTCAATATCGGCGGGCGACTGGAGTAAGGAGGGCGCGCGCAGGCCGATTTCCGTCGTGCCAGTGGTAATTGTGCCCAGGCCCAGGTTCGCATTGGCCTGGCGCAGTGCGCCGATAAGCTGCGTGGGCAGAATGCCATAGGTTTGCAGCTTATCCAGATCCATCAGCACATTGATCTGGCGCGTCTGGCCGCCGCTGACGGAAACCGAGCCGACTCCTTCGGCGCGCTGAATAAGCGGAACGACTTCATTATCGAGGATGCGGCGCAGTTCCAGCGGCGATTGGCCCTGGGTGCCGGCCACAGCAATCGACATAATCGGCGCCTGGTTCGGGTCGAAGCGCTGGAAGACCGGCGTGCCCACACCGTCGGGCAGCGTCGGGATGATACTGTTGACCTTCTCGCGTACATCCTGATCGACGCGAGCAATGTCCGAGCCTTCGACAAATTCCAGCAGTACAAAGGCAAAACCCTCGCTCGATTGCGAAGTGATATGCTCCAACCCGGCAATCGTATTTACCGCGTCTTCGATCGGCTTGACCACCTGATCGGCGACGCTTTCCGGCCCGGCGCCCGAGTAGGTTACCGTCACGGAAAAGATCGGCACCTCAATTTCTGGCAGCAAGTTCACCGGTGTGGTCCGGTAACTCAGGATTCCAAATGTGATCACCGCCAGCATAATCATGCTGATAAAGACCGGCTGACGGATCGCCGTATCGGAAATCGCTAGACCATTCAGCTTCTCGCGACGGCGAGTTGCCATGCACCCTCCCTATCCTACGTAACTAATGACCCAATAGTTATTTATCTAACTTCTTTACTATACCGTAAAGCTATCTGACGAGCAAGTAGGACTTTGGGCTCGATCCAGGCTACCCAAAAGGGGAAGCTTAAGCGGGAAACATAACTTTTCGGGTAGGCGTTCAGTAGGAGTGCTGTGGTAGGATGCTATAGACCTAAACCTGTCGGGTGTGGCCGATAGCCAATTGAAGCCTGGGAATACCGCTCGGTTGCACCTGATCCGTTTTATCAACTCGGGTATACCTGATGGAGGACCAACATGGCCCGCTTGCCGCTCACTGCCGATCACGCCGACCTCCCCCCCAACATCGCTACCGTCTATGCGGAGATTCGCCAGGAGTTGGGCTTTGGCATGGTGCCGAACATCTTTCTGGCCATGGCGAGCAACCCGGCCTATTTACGTGCCCAATGGGATCTGTTCCGGGCAACGATTTTACGTGGCCAACTGCCGCGCACGCTGAAAGAGATGCTCGGCGTGCTGATTTCGCAGCACAACGGCAGTGTCTATGCGCGCGCGGTGCATCTGCATGGTCTGAGTGCGCTGGGGATGTCGGACGAAGTATTGCAGATGCTCGTCACCGATTATGAGCGCTGCCCGTTGCCTGATCGTGACAAAGATATTCTGCGCTTCGGCCTATTGGCGGCCACCAATCCGCTGGCGGTTGATGCAACGCATTATGCGCAGTTGCGCAGCCATGAACTGACCGACAGTGAGATCTGTGAGGTGATTGCCACGGCGCAACTCTTCACCGGTGTAAATATTTTACCGACGGTATTGCGCTTGAGATCGATCAGCTCTAGCTGAATGGTAAAGCGCAAAGCGCATAACAATGGATCTCTGAGCCGTACAACGATTGTAGTCAGTGCTATGCCAATTCGTCCGAACTCAGCCCTTCCCCCTTCGCCAACGCCCAATCCCGAAGAGTTGGGTCATCAGGTGCGCCGCCTGCTTGCTGAAGCCCAGGCGCTTTCCGCCCGGTTGGCGGCGCTCAATGAGATCGCGACGGCGATTCAGGGCACGCTCGATAGCGAATATATTTTTCAGACCCTAGCCACGCAATCACGCTGGCTGATCGATTTTCAGCACTGTTCGGTGGCATTGGCCGAAGGCACCCACTATCGCATCCTTGCGTTGCGTCGCGATCAGCCGCCGCTTACTGGGGGTGCTACCCCATTAGTGAAGGTATCATCGGGCGGGCGTTGCGTAATCGACACGAGATTCGCCAGGCGCACCTTACCCCCGACACGAGCGTGCCCGCGGGGATGCAGGCCGCGCTGATTGTACCGCTACGTAGTGGCGCCGAGTTGATTGGTACGTTAAACTTCTTTGTCGCTAATCCCACCCAATACTCCCTCGACGACCTGCGGATCGCCGCCGCACTTGCCGCGCAAGTCTCGGTGAGCCTGCAAAATGCCCGTTTACATAATGCTGCAACTCAGGCCCGCGATGAACTGCACACTGTGCTGGAATCGATCGCCGACGCCGCAATTGTGCTTGATCGGAATGGGCGGATCTTGCTGCTGAACAGTGCCCTGCGCGACCTTTTTAGTCTGGTTGTCGATGCCAGAAAGCTGAGCGGCAAACGTGGCCTGGCCGTACTCCAACATCGCGTGGGTCGAGGCTGCTTAATTGAGCGGGCCGATCTCCACACGCTGCTCCGCCGCTGGGCCAATGATCCGGCGCAGAACACTACTGGTAGTTTACCGCTCACCGACGGACGGCACATTGAGTGGGCACGCGCGCCGCTGGTAGGCTCAGGCCAGCATCAGGGCGCGGTGATCACGCTGCGCGATATTAGCGCTCGGGTGGCGCTAGAGCAGTTGCGCGCCGACATGACCAGCCTGCTCGTCCATGATCTGCGCACGCCGCTTACATCGATCATGATGGGGTTGGATTTGATGCAGGCCTATCGCGACGAGCCGGAACTGTACAACATGGCCTTTACTACGATTAAGAGCGCCTCGCGCCAGATGCTCGATCATGTAAACACTATTCTTGATCTCAGCCGCCTGGAGGTCGGTCAACTTGATCCGGATCGAAGCTGGGAAATGTTGCCGACGCTGATCGAAAACACCCTTACACCGCTGCGCACGTTAGCCACGCAGGCGCAACAGGAACTGCACATGGCCAATGGCGTCGAGTTGCCGCCGCTCAACCTGGATCGCGGCCTGATCGGGCGTGTGTTGGGCAACCTGGTGGGCAATGCGTTGAAGTTTTCTCCAGCCGGCGGCAAGGTGATCGTACGTGCGCAACTCAATGCCACGGGTGATCTGGTTGAGGTTGCCGTACACGACAACGGCCCAGGCATTCCGCCGGCGTTGCGCACGCAGATTTTTGAGAAGTATGCCCAGGTGCGGCGCGAAGATCGCCGGCGCGGCAGTGGGATGGGTTTGTTCTTCTGCCGCCTGGCCGTGGAAGCCCATGGCGGCCAGATCGGCGTACGCGATGCGCCGGCGGGCGCCGGCAGCGTCTTCTGGTTTACCCTGCCCGTTCTTCCCGCCTACAGCGGCGCGCATAACGATTGAGCCGTCCCACGCCAAGTGGACGGCGCGCCGCACGCCCACCAGGGGCGCAGCTCTGAGGTGTAGGGTTTTTGCCGTTGCCCGCACCCCCAACCCCGCTCCCTGAGCGGGAGCGGGGCTTCCGACAGCATCAGGACGCCGAATCTGCGGCGGCCCCCCCTGCTCCACGTGAGGGAGCAGGGGGCTGGGGGATGCGGGGAATAGCGCATTGGGACGCGATCCTGTAAAAACCTTCCACCTGAGAGCAGGGGCGCAGTGGATGTGCCCACTGCTTTAGATTAGCGCACTGAGCAGCCCGTCTGAACCGCTGAGTCACTGACCCGGGTGGCGCACTACGCTCGCGGCACTACCGTGTTGGCGCAGTGGTGTTGTCCAGCGTTATAGATCGATCTGAATCCAAGGAGTTCCTTTCGCTAAAACAGCAAAAGAGCGCATTTGCGCCCTGAGTGCTGGGTATGCTGGCTATGAAGTAAGCATACCGGAAAGGATCGGCGTGAATGGCTACGAAACTACTTACGATCATGGCGCCTGAGGTAGTTAAAGCGCTTGATCGCGGTGTAGCGATCTGGCGTGCTGGGCGGCTTTCGGAAGCGGAAGTTCAGTTTCGAACCGCGCTTGAACAAGCGCTTCGCCAGAACTGTCTGAGCGGAATCTTGAGTGCGCGCCATTTGCTGGGCAGCCTGGCCTATGTCAGTGGTGCCTTAAATGACGCCTACGAACATCACCATGCGGTGCTTGAACAATGCCAGAGCGCAGGCATAACGCTTGGTGTTGCGTCATCGTTGCAGCACCTGGGCCTGGTTACCGCGCTACGCGGTGATCCTGCCGCCGGGGTAAGCCTGATCAATCGGGCCATAAGCTTGTATGAGGCGTTGGGGGAAACAACCAGCGCTGCCGTGGCCCGAGCCAACCGGTCAGCGCTGATTGCGGGGCGCGTAACGAACGCAGCCTTATGAATGAAGCGTGCCGCATTGGCCTGCTTGCGGCGTGCCGTCTGCGGCGTACCCCTGCGGCTTAGAGCAGGGCCACGAACCGCTGCTGCAGCCGATTGTTCTGGCGGCGGTAGAAGATCGTCACGAACGAGGAGATGATGACAATAAAGAGCGAATAGAGCACTGGAATGAGCACAATTTCATCGGCGATAGCGCCGGTGAAGCTCAGCAGCACAATCGAGAGGGCGAGCGGCCCATTCTGGATGCCGGTTTCGAGCGAGACGGTGGCGGCGCGCCGGAAGCCGAGCCCTGCGAGATAGCTGGTGATAAACCCAAAAAGAAAACCCAGCGCACCAATTGAGATTGCCGCGAAGTAGACCTGCCAGGGCGTTGTGGCCAGGAGCCCGGCGTTGCGTGGCACCCAGAGCGCAATCAGGGCCAGGATGATCACCACGCCAAGAATGCCGCCGATCAACTCAAACACTGCGCCGATATTGGCGTTCCGTCGGCGCACCGCCATCCCGATCAGCACCGGGATCAGTATCACCACTAGGCCGCTGATTACACTGCCCATGCCCACGGCGATTTCGCTGGTGATAAAACGCGACGCATAGATGAAGAGGGCGAGCGGCGTCATCACAAAGGCGGCCAGCGTCGAAAAGGTAGTCATCGTCACGCTCAGCGCGAGATCACCCTTTGAGAAATAGGTAAAGATATTCGAAGTGGAGCCGCCGGGCATACTGGCGATCAAGATCAGGCCAACGGCAACTGGCGGCGGTAATTGCAGCGTGATGGCCAGAATAAAACCAATGAGCGGCATAAGTAGGTACTGCGAGGCAAAGCCGATCAAGATCGCCTGGGGGCGCTTAAACGAGCGGCGGAAATCGCGCCAGGTGAGTGACGAGCCCATCCCGAGCATAATCACCCCGATCATCAGCGCCAGCAGCAGTTGTTCGGTAGGACTAACCACGGGAGCCTCCTGAAGCGCGCTGAGTGCTCTGCGCCGCCTTGTGTTGTTCTTCGTCGCGCAGGGCGCGCCGCAGCACTTTGCCTACATTCGTCTTCGGCAGTTCGTCGCGCAGTTCAACCAACTTGGGCACCTTATAGCCGGTCAGGCTCTGGCGGCAATGCTCACGCACCTGCTCGGCTGTAATGGTTTCGCCGGCCTTGGGCACCACATACGCCTTTACGAGTTCGCCGGCTTTACTGTCGGGAATGCCGATAACTGCAACTTCACTGACACCGGACAGTTTCGCGATGCAATCCTCGACTTCGTTAGGATAGACATTAAAGCCGCTGACAATGATCAGATCCTTCTTGCGGTCGACGATGCGCAGGAAGCCATCAGCTTCGTATTCGGCAATATCACCGGTGAGCAACCAGCCATCGGTGAGCACTTTTGCCGTTTCATCGGGGCGCTGCCAGTAGCCGTGCATCACCTGCGGGCCGCGCACCGCCAGTTCGCCGGACTCGCCGGCGGCGACAGGCTCGCCAAAGACATTCAGCAGGCGCACTTCGGTGCCGGCGACAGGCTGCCCGATACTGCCGGGGCGACTCGTGCGGAAGGGGTTAAGCGTCACCACGGGGGAACTCTCGGTGAGGCCGTAGCCCTCGATTACCGGTGAGTTGGTGACCCGCTGCCAGCGTTCAGCCACGGCAGCATAGAGCGCGGTACCGCCGGCGATACTGCCCTTGAGCAGTGGCGGTGGATAATCGGCGAACCACTCTTCGTTCAGCAGGCCATTAAAAAGCGTATTGACGCCGGGCACCCAGGAGATTGGGTAATTCTCGAAGGCGCGCTGGAGGTTGGCAAGCGGGCGCGGGCTGGCGACAAGGATATTGCGCGCGCCGGCATGAAAGAAATAGAGCAGATTGGCCGTAAAGGCGAAGATATGGTAGAGCGGCAGCACAGCCAGCGCCGTCTCTTTACCGTGGATAACTTCACCGGCTACGCGCTCTTCGATCTGGGCGACATTGGCGAGCAAGTTGCCATGGCTAAGCATCGCGCCCTTACTAACGCCGGTAGTGCCGCCGGTATATTGGAGTGCGGCGAGGTCGTTGGCGGTGGTTTGCGCCGTATAGGACGCCACATCGGCCTTACGGTCGCGGATCAGGTTTGCACCTTGCGCCAGTGCTGCTGTCCCGGTGGTTACGGGCACGCTGACCTCAGGGATGATCCGGTTCCAATATTTCATAATATTGTGGGCGATAAAACCGATCAGAGACGGGAAGAGATCGGTAATGCGCACCAGAATAACGTGCTCGATCTTTGTCTGTTCCAGCACTGCGGGCAGCTTATCGGCAAAGAGATCGACGATAATGAGTGCACGCGCCCCGCTATCGTTGAGCTGATGGGCCATTTCGGGCACCGTGTAGAGCGGGTTCATATTGACCAACACACAGCCGGCCTTGAGCGTACCAAAGGCCCAGAGCGGATACGCAAGGCTATTCGGCAACTGCACAGCCACGCGATCCCCGGCCGCCAGGCCAAGACCGCCGCGCAGGTACGCGGCAACCTGGTCGCTGAGGCGGGCGACCTGTTCAAAGTTCAGATTTCCGAACATACCATTGGGCAACACCGCTGTGAAGGCGGGTTGCTGGGCATAACGGGCGCAGGTTTGCGCAACGAGCTCGGCGAGGTTTCGGGCGGGAAGGGCGTTGAGGGCGGGTGCTGTGGGGATCGATGTGGGCCGCACATCGGTGGGATCGTTGATCTCGGTCGTCATAGTCCTCCCAACTCGCTGCATCGAGAGCGGTACAACCAAGGAAGACCGCCTCGCGGCGGTGGTGAACATGTGCTATAGACGTGATTATAGACAGAGTGTGAACAACTATAACACGTTAGCGGGAGGGTCGCATGGGGAGAATTACCCGATTGAACACTGAGAGGGTGAGGAACACTGAAGCACTGAACCGGGCGATGAGCGGTGGGGTGCTGAACCGGGTGGCGTGCAGCAGGCGCGCGACCAAGGAGCAACCCTGAGCGCGCAGGTTGGTATTCAGCGCGACATAATGGTATGCGCAATCGACGCTGCTGCCTGATGTGACGGATGTCTGCAACGGCACTCGGCTTGGGCGTGGTGTGCAAGCGATAATGGCGCGGTTGAGCGCAGGGCGCTATGTTTGCAAACCTCTACAGCATTGCTCAGATCGACTGAGCCTGCACAACCAGGCGCGAGCGCAGCGAGCTACCCGGTTCAGTGGCCGCAGCAGTTCAGTCATGCTGCTCAGTGCTCTATGTTTGAAAACGCGCCTCGGCTGGGGTACAATACCTGCGGTAATGATGGCGGGGATTATTGGATGGGACGGGATCAGACGCAGATATGGGCAAAAACAAACTTCCTTCGCTCGAAAAGCTAGCGCGCAGCAGGCAGCCTTGCTTGGGCATTTGTGTTGATAAAGATTGTGCGCGCAATGGAGCGAAGCAGAATATTCGCGCTGCTGAGGCGGCACTCGAAGAGGTAGGGCTGAGTGAGCAGTATACGATTGAGTTAACGAAGTGCCAGGATCATTGTGATAATGCCCCGGCGCTGACGGTGATTCCGGGATTTTATGCATATATTGAGCTTGAGCCGGAAGACATTGAGCGGATCGTGCGTGAGCATCTGGTAGAGGGGCGACCCGTGTTGGAATTGCTTCATAAGCGGATGCGCAAGCGGTTACGGAAAGCTGATAACCAATCGACGCTAGCTGATGGATACCGGCCAAAAGACTGAGGAAATGCCACCTGGCGGCGTGGTATGCTGCGTGCAACGATAGCGATGGAGGTTATTGATCCGCATGGTCTACCTACACGACAGAGGCTTGCTTATCTCGTCCGCCGTTCATGGCGGAATGCAGATCAGCTATGCCTCGCCCTCAGCCGAGGAGTCGCGCAGGTAGGTTTAGTTTCTTCCTCTTGTGTGAACCAACACCGGCCGTGGGCGAAACAGCGCCTACGGCCGTAATGATTCTCCTCATGATGGCCCGACGCGCCACCTGTTGTACCGCGCCTATCGGCGGAAGCGCCGTTGTCGCCTGGCGACACGAATGAGGAGGAAACGATGGCTAAGCATCCCCGGTCAGCCGGTTCAAACGGTAATAACCGTTCGCGCCCCCCCAAACCACAGCCGGCACGCACGCCTGTACAGCCGGTTCGACCGCCGCAGCAATCGCCCTTCCGCACGCCGAATATTTCGCGCCGCCCGCCGCGCCAGCCTGGGCGGTAGGGTGGAGGCAGGATCATTCGTCAGTCCGAATCGTTGCGCAGGTCATTCTTCGGCCTGCAACGTGTAGGATGCGAGTATACAGTAAGCGTGCTGCTTGATGTGGTCGGCACCGGGCGTGGGGGTGCGGCAGACGCCCACCACGCCTCACGCCCAACGGCTGCGCGAACATCACGAAGCAGCACAGGTAAGGAATAGGTGCATGCAACGCACACACGACTTTAGCGCCATTGCGGGAGCGTTTGCACAGCGCATTCGGCATGCGGTCTGGTGTAATGCAGCGACGGTTGATCGGCAGGGGCGTCCGCGTTCGCGGTTGATTCACCCGATATGGGATGGGGTTGTCGGTTATGCGACATCGGCGGTACGAACGGCCAAGTTGAGCCAGATCGTGGCGGTGCCTTGGATGTCGCTGGCGTACATTGCGGAGCCGTTTCGACCGACATATATTGAGTGTACAGCAGTCGTGCAGAATGATCCGGAGACACGTCATAGGGTCTGGGATCTCTTTGCACATACGCCCGAGCCGCTAGGCGGCGATTTGCGCTCCGCCTGGGGCGCAGTCGATAATCCGGATTATGTCGTTATACGTCTGGAGCCGTGGCGGATCGAACTCTATGATCTGCTCAACCAGGATCAACGGATCGTCTGGGAGCGCCCGAGCGCCTGATGGATCGCGGGGAATGGATAGGTTCCCATTCCCCCGCACACGTCGATCATAGGGTTCGAGCATGCATTGTCAGGCGGCCACGACGGTGGCGTCCGCTGCTGCCGCCTGCCGCTGGTAGGCGCGCTGGGGCGGCGGGCGCAGGCGCATCGCCTCATTCCACCGATCGCTCTTGCGCCAGGCGCGGACGACGGCCACGGCTCCTGGCACGTCCCCGATCATTCCGGCGAGCTTGAGCCGTGCGCTCACCAGTTGCTTACCGGCGCTCTCCACCGTGCCGCTCCCGATCTGGAACCCACGCGCGTGGTAGGACGGATAGGCCATCCGCGCGCGTGGTGAAGTAGCTCAGGGCGTCAGCGACCCCCTCGTCCTTGGCGCGATACGGCTCCAGCGCGCCAGCACATCCGCCACCTGGCCATCCCACAGCGCAGCGAGGTGCTGGCGTGCCCACGGGAGGCGCAGGTCACGTGTCGCCCCATAGCTGGTGGCCGCCGCCCGCCATACATACTGACGCGCGTGGTCCCAATCGACGATCTGGGTCGCCTGCGGGAAGTGCGCCGCCGCGAGATCCCCGATCCAGTGCGCCCCATCGCCGATGACCACCACCTCGCTACGCTCGGTCACCCCGCGCCGGCAGGCTTCCGCCCACAGCCGCCATCCAAACGTGTCGGCATCCGTCAGCGCCGCGAGATCGCTCTGCTGTTCGGCCTGGATGCCGAGCGTCTCCGGTCGATGACGCGGTGCGCGCGTCCGGGTGGTGTAGACGCAGCCGACCGTGATCTCCTTCCAGCCGGCGTCGTGGACGTGCGCCACGACGCCATCCATGCTGCGGTACATGCGGGGCGGCGCGTCCTGCGCCGCTGGCGGAGCGGTTCCGGTGGCCTGGGCCGTGGTCACCATGTCGCGTTCGTGGGCGGCGCGCACGCTATTGGGGCAGACCGGCACGAGACACAGCCGTTCACGCACGGTGGCCGCCTGCGCGAAGGAGTCCTGGGTGGCCCCCAGCAGCGCCCGCAGTTCTTGGCGCCCCAGGCTGATGTCCCCGGCGGCGATCGGCAACTGCTAGTCGAGCGGCGCGTGGTACCCGCCACAGGTGCGACACTGATAGATGGCGCGTTCCAGCGTGACCTGCCCCAGCACGGTCGTCACGGTTGCTGGGCGCATCCGCACAGTGCGCGGTCTGGCCGCAGGGGCACGGCACATCAGGCGCGGGGCGTATCGGCGCGGCCACGGAACGTGTCAAGCCCCAGCGGCACGAGGGCGGTCAGCAGGGTAGTGCCCAGATCGTGCAGGACGCGGACCACCTGTGCTTCGATCGCCTGCAACGGGGGGGCGTCCGCCTGAATCCAAGCGCTCATCATCCGTGCGAGCCGGCAGATCTGATCGGTCATCTGCTGCACGAATGCCTCGCTGCGGGCGAAAGCTGTGGTACGTTCCGGCGTGCGCTCCTCCTCGGGGGGACGGGTTGTTGTGGTAGACGAATCGTACCTCCTTGTGGCGGAGCGCTCAACTCCCTGTCAATTCATGCTTGCACCCGTGTTGAATATGCCATTTGACACACTTCGTAGCTGCGTGCTATACTCCCTTGCGCAGGAACGTGGTGCCTGTAGCTCAATGGCAGAGCGCCTGACTGTGACTCAGGAAGTTGTGGGTTCGAGCCCCATCAGGCACCCCATCCAATACTTCGATAAGCGCTGCGAGTATTGGTCCCATCTCCGCTCGCGGCCGTAGTCGTACAATTCTGCGATTCTCCACCCAAATCTGGTCGAACAGGGACTTCACCAGTGCAAGACGCTCCGCTGCCGTTGCTTCTGTGAGCAGTGCCGGCA
>JBBRUG010000120.1:0-15729 GCA_038247995.1 Chloroflexales bacterium
CGCAGCGCCGCCTCCAGGTCGGGTTGGCGCTGGCCGGCCATGCCGCGCCCGGCCCATGGGTTGAGAATAATGCACGTTTTCATAGGTTTCCGATTAGGGCGATGTGACTGTAAGGGCGGCTCGCGAGCCGCCCTTACGCCGAGTCAGTATCGTTAGATCGTCACCCCGAGGATATCCGCCACGGTAAAGATATCCTTGTCGCCGCGCCCGGAGAGATTGATCAGGATGTTCTGGTCGGCGCGCATTGTCGGCGCGATTTTGATCGCCTCAGCGATGGCGTGGGCGCTCTCCAACGCCGGGATGATCCCTTCGAGGCGGGCGAGCATCTGGAACGCCGCCATAGCTTCATCGTCGCTGGCGGAGGTGTAGCTGGCCCGGCCATTATCATGCAACCAGGCGTGTTCCGGCCCGATGCTGGCGTAGTCGAGCCCTGCCGACACCGAGTGGGTCAGGCTGATCTGGCCGTCGTCGTCTTGCAGCACATACGAGTAGGTGCCTTGCAGCACACCCGGCTTCGCGCCGAGGAAACGCGCCGCATGATCGCCCAACCCTACCCCGCGCCCGCCGGCTTCCACGCCGCGCAGGCTGACGCTTGCATCCTCAAGGAAGGCGTGGAAGATCCCGATCGCATTAGAGCCGCCGCCGACGCAGGCCAGCACAAGGTCGGGCAGACGTCCTTCTTGCTCAAGCATCTGGGCACGCGCCTCGCGCCCGATCACGCTCTGAAAGTCGCGTACCATTGTTGGGTAGGGGTGCGGGCCAAGCGCCGATCCAAGTAAGTAGTAGCTCTCGGGGTTGGTCACCCAGTCGCGCATCGCCTCGTTGATTGCGTCCTTTAGCGTGCGCGAGCCGCTGGTGACGCCGCACACCTCCGCGCCGAGCAGCCGCATGCGGAAGACGTTCGGGCTCTGGCGGGCCATATCGTCTACACCCATATAGACAATACAATCCATGCCGAGCAACGCGCAGACTGTCGCTGTCGCCACGCCGTGTTGGCCGGCGCCGGTTTCGGCGATGATCCGTTGTTTGCCCATCCGCTTGGCCAGCAACCCTTGGCCGAGCGCATTGTTGATCTTATGCGCGCCGGTGTGGGCCAGGTCTTCGCGCTTGAGGAAGATCCGCGCCCCACCGCAGTGGGCGGTCAGGCGGGCGGCATAGCTGATCGGCGTTGGGCGACCGGTATAGGTGCGGTGCAAATGGTTGAGTTCGGCCCAGAAACTTGGGTCGGCAGCGACCGCATTATAGGCCGCTTCGAGTTCGGTCACGGCCGGCATCAACGTTTCGGGAACATAACGCCCGCCATACGGGCCAAACCGGCCGGCGATAGTCGCACTGCTCATGGATTCACTTTCCAGGTACCAAGAACCGAGAACCGAGAACCATGGCCTGGTTCTTTGGTTCTCGGTTCGCGGTTCTAACCAGTTACTTCTGGATCAGGCTCTCGTCTTTGTACTTCTCGCCCTCTTCGATCAGCATAATCGGAATGCCGTCTTCGACTGGGTAGCGGAAGCCATTGCGGCGGTTTACCAGCCACTCTTTGCCGTCGGTGTCGGTCAGCAGTTCCACCGGGCCTTTGTCGGCTGGATCGGCGAGAATGCTCAACAGTTCCGGGCTGATACTGCGCTTCTGGCCGGCGCTGTCCAGCGCGGTGGCCGGCGCCAGGTCGAACACACTGTCTTCGCGGTACTGCCGAATCGCGCGGACGACTACCACAACCAGGCCCGCCAGGGCCAGCAAGCCCAGGATGCGTACGACGTTCTTCATCAAATCCTCCTTATCCATGCTTGGTAAGCTACGAAAATCTAGTTTGAGAAACCTACGCTGCATCACGCTATCCACACCTCGTGCCAATTATACCCGATCGCGGCGTAAGCGCCGCCGCAGCGGGGCCGGCCCATTTTCCCAGCGTTGCGGCGTTTCTTCGCCGCCCATCCAGACCAAGAGTTGCCCGACCGGCCGATCGCCTTCAGGGTAACGGATCTCCAGGAACGGACAGCGCTGTTCCTGGTGGTGCATCGTTGCGACATCGAAGATAATCTCGGTCCAACTGCCGGTGTTGATATAGGTTTGCGCCTTGCCGAGCGGCACGACACGCGCCATGTGCGTATGTCCGCACACAAAGAGCACGTCGTCCTGATGCTCGGGGCGGCGTGCCAGGCTCAGCATCTCGCGGGCGTAGCGGTCGTTGAAAGCGCGCACTTCACGTTCAACCTGGCGGCGAGCCTCACTACGCACCTGGTCGATCACTGGATCGGGCGGCTCGACGTTGCCGGCCACTTCACTCACCTGGCGCGACACCTCACGCTGGCGGGCCACGCGCTCGCTACGGAAACGGGCAAGCAACAGCCAGATCAGGTTGAACGGTGGGGCGCTGAAGATGCCCCCCGGCCCGGCGCCCGTGATCGGCATATGGTGGGGGGTGGGCCAGGCGACAACTTGAAAGAAGCCGGTAATGCCGCGAATAGTGAACGCGCGGGTGGCTCGATCGCGCAGACGCGGCAGGGCGAGCAGATACCAGAGAAAGGCCGATGTCGGTTTGACGTTATCGATCAGCGGCGCGATCGCCAGGTCGACATCTTCCAGTTCGTTGATCACCTCTTTGACCAGTTGGGTGCCGCGTACAACTTCGAAGGGCTCGGTGACCCCTGCGAAATGCACGAAGCGATTCCAGCTGTCGTACTGATTACCGTGAACAAGGTAGATCCCGCCGCCGTGGTAGTTCAACCCAAAGCGTAGGCGCGGATCGTGCGCCTGGAAACCCAATGCGGCGCGAAAGCGCGCCTTGGCGGTGGGGTAGTGCAGTTCAAAGTCGTGGTTGCCGATCAGTACGGTGATCTGATTGTCGGGGCTGCATACAAAGCGTTCCAGGGCTGCAAAGATGGCGGCGTGCGCCTGTACAACGCCGTCCACGCGCAGGCCTGCGGCTCGATCGCTCCATTCATCGTCGGGCACGTGCGGTATACGCACCTGGAGCATTTCGAGCGTATCGCCGGCGAGGATTAACTCGGTCGGTTCGCCGTTGTTCACATACGTGTCGAGAAAAGTGATCAGTTCGTCGTCGAGGGTGAAGTCGTCGAGCCGGTCGCCGCCGCCGAGGTGCAAGTCGCTCACGATGATCCGGCGCATGCGCGGGTTGATCGTAGCCGGGTCGATCGGTGGGGTTGCATAGGCTGTCGGTTCAAGCGCCACCCGGCGCAGCCAGAGAAAGATCCAGCGTGCGGCAAAGGCCAAACCAATCAGGCTCAGAATCGTGCCGAATATGCGGCTGAACCTGCGCCACCGGCTGCTAAGCGGCGCGCGCGGCGGCAATGAAGGCCTCGATCTGTTGGGGATCTTTCGCACCAGCAATCTCGACACCGCTGCTCACATCAACCCCCCATGGGCGCACCTGGGCGATGGCAGTGGCGATATTCGCCGGGGTCAATCCACCGGCCAGAATCAGGGGCACCTGGGCCGCGAGTTGGGCGGCCCGCATCCAATCGGCAGCAACACCCGTGCCACCATACGCGCCCGGCACATGCGCATCAACCATCAGTCGTGGGCCGATACTCATGTGCGCTGTGTGATCAGCCGAGCTACCTTGAACGAGTACGACCCATGCGGCTTCAGCGGGCGTATTATCCATGCGGATCGCTTTGATCACGGGGCGCTGAACCGCCTCAGCGTAGGTCGGTGGCTCGTCGCCGCTCAGTTGCACGAGATCGAGCCCGACCTGGGTGCTGATCGTGTTGATCATGGCGGGCGCTGTATTAACAAATAGCCCAACAACCAGAGGATGTGGGCCGGGGCGTGCGCGCAGCGCATGCACAATCGTTGCGCCTTCGGTTGGGCTGATCTGACGGCGACTTGGCGCAAACACCAAACCGATCAGATCAGCCCCGGCGGAAGCGGCAGCCTGCGCATGTGCGACCGTGCGTAGGCCACAGATCTTTATAATCATAACGATGTTATGGATTGCGCGTTGCATGCTTGGGTGTCCAACTACGCAACACGCAATCCGCCGATTGCAGGGCTTTAGCCTGCGGTGCTCGCACCATCTTCGCGCAGGGCGTAATAGATCCGCTTGCCGCGCCCGCTGCGCTCCAGCGCGCCGCCGTTGATCGCCTGTTTGGCCATGGTGCGCATTTGTTCGTTCGTACGCGCCAATCCCTGGGTCTGGCGCAGGTTACGCAACCCGTCGAAGATCTGCTGGAATGATACCGGCTTGCTGAAGCCGCGCATCATTTCGTGGAAAGCGGCCCACTCTGCGCTGGTGAACTCGATCTCTTCCGCCGGCGCGCCAGCGTCTTCGTCGGTTTCGCCGGTAACCGGCTCCGGTTCCGCCATCGGCGCGGCGACTGCCACCGGCTCCGGTTCCGCCACCGACGCGGCGACTGGTTCACTTACTTCTTCCAGTGCCGACGGTTCCTCAGCGAGTGGCTCAGCCGGCGTCGGTTCAGCCGGTGTTTCACCCTGCGCTTCTTCCAGTGCCGGCGTGCCGAGCAGCGCGTCGGGTGCGGGCGCATCGAAGATCAGGCCGGCAGCGGCGAGCAGATCGTCGGAGATGATGTTGAACGGTATTTCCGGGAGCGCCGGCTCAGGTATCGCCGCACCAAGGGTAACCGGTGCCGCGGCCTGATCAGCCTCTACTTCAGACGTGCTTTCGGCGCGCGCGTCCATGTCGGGAGCGGTGTAATCGAGTTCATCGCTCTCGTGCTCAGTTCCGACCAGTTCAAGCCCGGCGTCGGTGGTGGCGCCGCCTTGACCACGCCGTGAACGCCGGCGGCGGCGGCGGCCGGTTGGCGCCGGCGGTGTTACGACCGGCTCGCTTGGGCTTGCCGCTTTGACCAAATCTTTGCGCCCATTGGCAGCTACAACCTGGTCGTCAATCGGCTCGATCAGGGGTGTATCTTCGCTGAGCGCGGCGGCGAACTGCGACAGCTTGTTAGCGTCTTCACCGGGCAGGAAGACCTCGTTGACCGTGCCGTTGGTGAAGATCTGTACCTTCCCACGCTTCTCGGCATCGACCACAAAGTCCTTGAACTTAGCAAAGGGCCGGCCATTCAGGTCGCGATAGCGGCTCTCTTTGAAGTCGCCGCCCATCAACTCCTTCATCACCAACTTGATCGAACCCAACGTCGAGACGTACCCGCGCTTGCGCACGAGATGGATCGCCTCAACCAGTACATCGTAGATCGCGTCCTCGTTTGCGGCGACGGGCGCGGGCACAGGTGCCGGTGCCGGTGTCGGCATTGGCGTCGGTACGGGTGCAGAGGGCGGGGTGGCCACGGGCTCAGCCAGCGGCTCAAGACCACGCACCAATTCGGTAGCGCGGTTGGCGATCGCCGTTGCGGCAACACTAGCAATCGGTTGCCGTCCGACGAGTTGTTCGTAGAAGACGAACTCATCGGCGCTTTGGGCAAGGTGCGTGCTGGCCGCACCGCCGATACCGATGACATACACCTCTTTGCCTTGTTGGCGGATCGAGGTGACAAGCGGGATAAAGTCGCGATCGCCGGTTACCAACACAAACTTACTGATGTTTGTATTCGTGAACAGGGTCTTCATTGCGTCGATACAGAGATTCATATCAACGCTATTCTTGATCGCGCGTCCGGTGCGACCGGCATCTTTGTCGTAATAATACGTTGCGACATAGATCGGTTCGATCGCGTTGGCGTAGAGGGCGCTGGTGACGCGTGGGTAGCGATACCAGTCGGCGTAGGCGCGGGAAATAACTACCCGGCCAAGGTCGCCACAGCGGTCCATGATCGCTTCGAAATTCGGGTTAGCGTTTAGCTTGTCGCGTACGCTGACATAGACATTTTCGAAGTCGATAAAAACCGCGACATCAGGTCGCCTTTGCTCATACATTGTCGGTCGGTCTGCTCCTGTGAATCGTCGCGGAGCGGGGATGTGGGGGGAATACTTCGGGGCCAGCGTAGGTACGCAATGTTAAGCAGTGTCATGCTGAAGCCGTTGCACTTCCGATCCGGTCATCGTGCGTTCAGTCTTGACGGTGTGCTACCGCCGCCGGAAGCGGGCGTAATCACCTGGATCTGATCAAGCCTGCCGTCAAACTGATCGCTCACACTGCTGAAACGGGCTGCGCGCATACATGTAGCGCCGGGAAATTCCCCTTAGCCTACCTCGCGTCGCTCATAATCGATGCGGTAAATGTTCCTGGTCGCAGCTTCTGGAGGGCGCCGCATCCCGGTCAGAAAAGCTGTTTCCGCTGCTACTATAGCATTACAATGCTGCAAATGCAAACCCCTTGCGAAGCCGGAAGTGAGCCTTCAGCCTTCAAGAGTCCGGCCGATACACGCTATACAGGATCTCGGGGCCGATCGGTGACGGCATCTCCTCAAGGACGCCGTTGGGAAAGACACTTTGCACCAGGGCGAGTTCACCCAGGCGCTCGGGCAAGAAGACAAACACGACATCATCGCCGGGCGCTGCAACCTCCGCTGCGATCGGGCCGGTGAGCGTTTTAGTCATATCAACTCCTTGATCACGGCCAACCAGGTAGGGCACCGTGCCGAACGAATAGTACATGCGGGGCGGCCCAAAGAAGACCACCCGCGTCGATGGGCTGAGTTCATCCTGTACATATTCGGCCAGGCTGGTGGCCACGATGGCATTCGGCCCGCCATAGATCCGTTTTGGCGCGAAATCGACAAAGTAGTAGCGTGTGCTGATCAGCGCCAGTATAAGCGTGGCCAATGCCAGCGCCGCACGCAGGCTGCGCCCATCCGTCCGCCCGAAAGCGCCCCACAACGCGCGCAGGCTCAGGAGTAGCCCCAGCCCCAAAAAGAAGGCCGCCGGCACCGCTGTGGTGATTAGGCGTTGAAGTGAGGGCGGGCTTTCAGTGAGCATGCCGCCCATGAGCACGGCACCGCCCCACCATGCCACCAGTGGAAAATGCCGTCGATCGCCTAGATGCAGCACACTATAGCCCAGGCCAAGAATGAAGAATGCGCCTTCAACCAGGTTGAACAATGGGGCCGGCGATCCATACCAGATCGTGCGGTCGGGGTAGGCGTTGTAGAGCAAGGCGGCGCGCCAGAACTGATCGAGCAGAATCGGCAAGGGGCCTGTGCCGCGGATCGCTTGCTCGGCTTCCAACCAGCCGCTCTGCACAATGCCGACCATATTGATCCGGGCATTGTAATCGTCGGGGAAGCGCACAGCGTACTGGATCATTGGTCCGGAGGCCAGCACTCCAACCCAGAGCAGCGCCAAAAAGCCCGTACGCTGCTCCTGCCAGAAGCGGCGCCCGTCGCGCAGCGCCAGCAGCATAACGCACACTACTACGACAATGGCCGTAAAACGCGCCCCGGCATAAAAGTATTGCGAAGTGCCGATGATTGCGCCGCAGAGCGCCCAGAAGAGCGGCGATCGCCGATCGTAGCCCCGGTAGAGGGCCAGCAGAGCCAACCCGACAAAGAGCGCATCGCCAACCTGGTTTGAGCCGAGCCGGGCGAAATGGATATGGTAGTGGAACCCAGCCAAAAAGCCCGCGCTGATCAGACCCAGCGTTCGGCCGTGCAGCCGCGTCACCAATAGGTAAGTCACGATCACCGTCGCCGCACCCACAAAGGCCCAGGGCAGGCGCAGCGCAAAAGCGGTATTGCCGAAGATGGCGATGCTTGGTGCGTTGAAGTAGAAGCTCATTGTCGGTACGCCAAGCCAGCCCGTAGTAAACGGGTTGTTAATCGTGCCGTTCAGCACCCGGATCGCTTCCAGCCCCTGCGATCCTTCGTCGCCGCCCAGTGTGCCGGGGATGCTGCCGATCTGCCAGATCCGTAGCAGCAGCGCAATCAGCCCCAGGGTCGCTACTGGCGCTGCCCCCACGAGCGCATGGCGGTTTGGCCATGTGGGCCGGGTGAGCGGCCAGGGCGTGAAAGCGGCGCTGCCCAGGCCTATTGCTGCGAGCCAGAGCAAAGTGAGTGGGTTGTAGCCGCCGAATAAGTTGGGTTGGGCCAGGCCAATCAGCAGGCTCACCCCGCACAACCCCGATGCGGTCAGCAGGATCGCCCGTGCTCCGCGCCACGTCTCGAGCAACGGACTGAAGGACTCGTTGGGGGGTGGGCCAACCCGATACGGTGCATGATCAAGTCCATACAGCGCAAGGATCAGCGTTGGCGCTGCAAAGAGCGCCATGAAGAACGCCAATCGATCAAAGCTACGTAATTCGAGCAACCGCCACTGCGCTATGGTTGCCAATCCTATGGCCAGGATCAATAACGCCAGACGCCAGGTTGCCGCAAACTGCTGAAGATCTGCTTGTTGCGCGCTGCTCAACTGCGGAATGCGTCGGTACGGCTGTGGCGCTGTCAGGGTGGCGGATTTGCCGTTTGTGCTTGCCGCCACGATCAGCACCGGGCTGTTGTCCGGCAGATCAAGCGGTTCCGCCGGGTGCACGACGCCGTCACGAAAAACGCCCGGCACAGTTACCGGAACTATGGGGTGTTGTTTGGTGGGATCGTCCTTCATGAATGTAAACAAGGGGATGAACTGCTCACCTTGTGACCGTTTCATCCACCTAACCCATCATCGCGTCACGTGCAAAATATCTCCATAGGCCAGCAGGCGTCCGCGCAGTTGGTCGCGATTAATTGCACCCTGACTATATGCGCGCCAGTCGCGGAGCGCAGCGCGAAGCATGCCCAGGCGCACCACAATGCGATGGGCACGACGCTGCCAGGAAGTGTAATGGCTGGCGACAAACTGGGCTCGTGAACGGTAGAGCGCAACGAGCATTTTGCCGCGAAACTGGCTGGTTGAAGCCCCGCCGACATGGGTCACCTCTGCGGCGGGCACCTGCCAGATCGCCCAGCCCGCCGCGCGCAACCGCCAGCACCAATCGACCTCTTCACTATACATAAAGTAGCGCTCGTCTAGACCACCCACTTCGGCCAGGGCTGCGTTGCGGATGAGCATACAGGCGCCCAGCGGATGATCAATGGCGAACGGCGCAGTGCCGGCGGGCTCCTGCGGGTAGCGCCCGTGCCACCACGAGTTGTAGAGTCGGCCAGGCAGCACTTCGCCGGGGGGAAATAGATCGAGCGCAGTCATCAGCAGGGTTGGGAAGCGAAACGCAGCCGGTTGCAGGCTGCCGTCGGGGTTGCGCAGGCGCGGGCCGACCAAGCCGACGCGCTGGTGCGCCGCTAGAAAGTCGGCGAGGGCTTCGATCGCGCCTGGATGCACCACCGTGTCGGGGTTGAGCACCAATACGTAGTCGAGCCGGTTTGAGTCTGCCGTAGGTGGGCCGCCAAAGCCTAGTGCCGCCAGCCCGCTATTGGTGCCGCGGGCGAACCCGGCATTCTCAGTCAGGGCGATCAGTTCCACTGCGGGAAACTCAGCGCGCACCATCGCTACACTCGTGTCGGCGGAATAGTTATCAACCACGATTACCCGCAGCGGAAGCGTGCAGGTGCGCAAGGAGGCCAGACAATCGCGCAGCAGCGCAACTGTGTTGAATGAAACGATCACAACGCCAATCACCACACTGCTCACTTGCTAATAGTCGCTCGCCGCGAACTGTAAGCGACTGTCTGAAAAGCGGTTCGTGACCCAACCCCCATGTCGCGCTCGCGCGTAGTTCCCGCCTGCTGCCTGCCGCCTGAATTCCAGCGCATTCTAGCGTGGAGCCGCCTCCGATGCAACTCACGTCCAACTACTGTTACAATGGCGCTATGCTTAACGATATTATCGATCTTGCGCATCGGGCCGGGGCGATCATCCGTGCCGGCCTTGAGCGCGAACGTAGTTTTGTCCCGAAGCAACATGCCGACCTGGTGACCGATATCGACCAGGCCAGCGAGGCGCTGATCGTTGGGGTGCTTCGCGAACGTTATCCCGATCATGTCATTCTTGCCGAAGAAGGTGGCGTGGGCGCCGAGTCGGGTGCATACACATGGTATATCGATCCGCTTGACGGCACCCTGAACTATTTCCACGGCTTCCCATTCTGCGCTGTTTCGATCGCCGTAGCCCACCACGGTCAATTGCTCGCCGGTGTTGTCTACGACCCATTGCGGAATGAGCTTTTCAGCGCCGAGCGCGGGCGCGGTGCATACCTCAACGGCCGAGTGTTGCGCCCATCCGCCACAACCGCGTTACGTCAGGCGTTGCTCACCACCGGCTTTCCCTACGATCGTTTCATCCAGCCCGATAATAATCTGCGTGAATTTGCTCACTTGCTGTTACGAGTGCAAGATATCCGGCGTCCTGGTTCTGCCGCGCTCGATCTCTGTTATGTCGCCGCTGGGCGCTCCGACGCCCACTGGGAACTGGGCCTAAGCCCCTGGGATACGGCCGCTGCGGCGCTGGTGCTGCACGAGGCCGGCGGCACACTCACCGATTGGGACGGCCAACCCTGGCAACTGGGCGAGCCGCGCATCGTCGGCAGTAACGGCCAGATTCACGCGGAACTGCTTGCTGAACTTGCCTCTGCCCGCACGTCGTAAGCCGAGTGTCCACAATATTTTGCATTTTGCATTGAATCTATGGCTTATTACATCCGCGACTTCTTGAACGACGCGCCGGCACTCAGCACGCGGCGACCGACAATTAACGAGTTCTTTCTTTCTTCCTACACGCTCAGTATCTACAGTGGGTGCGAGATCGCCTGCCCCTATTGCGATAGCTGGCTCTACCTCGATCGCCCCCTAAACGAGACGGTACGCGTACCGATCGACTTGCCCCAACGCCTGGCAACTGAGCTTGAAGATGTCGATCGCGGCGATTTGATCGGCATCACGGCGCTGAGTGATCCCTACCAACCTGTTGAGGAGACGTATCGGATTACGCGCCAGACGCTCCAGGTGCTTGCTGATCGCGGCCAGCCTACGCTCTTGCTCACGAAAAGCGCCACCGTACTTGAAGATCTGGCCTTGCTTCAGCGCATTAATGCCCAGAGCCTTGCCGTTGTAATGACCACACTCGTCACCACCGACGCGCATCTCGCCACGCGGTTGGAGGGCAAAGCCCCGCCGCCCGGTCTGCGCCTGGAAATGCTCGCCGAACTCAAGCGCGCCGGTATTCCGGTTGGGGTGGCGATCTTGCCGATTATGCCCTACCTCAACGATACCGACTACGCGCTGCGTAGCCTTTTGCGCGCCTGTGCCGAGGTTGGGGTTGATTTTGTCGTCTGGGATTATCTGCACATCCCAAATGAGCGCCATCGCGCCCGCATGAATGAGATTGTGGCGCGCGTCGGTTCCTACCCGGCAAGCTATTATCGCGACATCTATCGCGGCCAGCCGCTGGTTGATCCGCGCTACCGCCAGAACCGCGACAGTGAAATTCTAAACCGTTGTGATGGATTGGGACTAGAAGTGCGCATGCCGCAGAAGCTCTTCGTGGGTCGGCTGGCCCCCGCAAATGCGGCAGCCCTGGTACTGAAACACGCCGCCTTCCGCGACGGCGTTCAGGGCCGTGTGCGCGTAGCCGCCATGCATCGCGCGCTCGCCGAACAGGTCTACACCGGCGCAATCGACGCTGCAATGCTGCGCCAGAGCCCGCTGGCCGGTACGGTGCAGTCAATTCTCGCTGGGGAAGTGCCGGACTGAGCAGCCTGCCGCCTGTTAAATAGCTTCTTGCTCCCTGCCGCCTGCCGTCTGTCGTCTGCCGCCCGCCCCGTGCGGCGTCTGGCGTTGGAGGCGGGCATAGAGTTGGCGCCGCAGTTCGGAGAGTTGCGCTTTGTAGGCCGGAGTATCGATCGGTTCGGTCCACATAATCAGCGCATCCTCGCCATTATCAGTGTAGTAGCGCGGGCGCGTTCCAGCCGGCTGGAAGCCATATTTGATATAGAGTTTCTGTGCCGCAGTGTTGCTCACCCGGACTTCCAGCGTGATCGTCTGCGCGTGAAGTTCATAGGCATGGTCGATCAGCGCATTGAGCAGGAGTTCCCCAACGCCTTGGCCGCGGTGCGTCGGCGTGACGGCGATTGTCGTGATGTGGGCTTCATCCACGGTAAGCCAGACGCCGCCATAACCGACGATCGGCGCGGCGCTGGTTGGCATGGGCGCCATGGTAGGAAAGAGCGTTCCGATTAACTGGCTGAAGAAGCCAATTGGGCGGGTCGGAGCGGGTTTGCCCGATGGAGGTGGTGGCGTGGCGCTCGCTCGCGCAATAATATAACGGCAGCTTTGGATATTGCGGAGTTCCCGGCGATACGTATTTGCCGACCAGGGCGTTGTAAAGCTCTGGCTTTCGATCTGTTGTACCTGAGAGATGTCATCCTCAACCATCGGTTCGATGAAGTAGTACATTGCCGTCACCTATACCGAGGTTCAGACGATGCCGCAACCTAGAGCAGTGGTCACATCCACTGCGCCCCTTATGGGCGAGCCGCCCCACGCCAAGCGGACGGCTCAATTGTTATGCTCACCGCTGTAAATAGATGACCGCCAACCTCAGCCGAGGCATTCCGCGTCTGAGGTTGGCGGTTCTGCGCGCGCTCACGGACAAGGTTATTCCAACGCTGTCGCCGACTCGACCATAAAGAGGCTCTGATAGGCCCCATCACGCCCGAAGCCGCCGCCGGTCTGGAAGGTGCCCGTTACCTCAACGCGACCCCAAACAAAACTGTTATTTGGGCCGACATTGAGTGTCGCCGACTGATCAGGCGGGAATCCTTCCATCCAGATCGCGTCGCCTAGCGGTTGCGGGCTGGCGCCGTCTTCTTCAGTCGAGACGCCTTCGGCCAGCACATAGATGACCGAGTTCCAGAAATAGTAGCCCTGAGTGGTAATCTGCTGACCGTTGTACTGCTCAGGATTGCGCTGAAGCTCAAAGAGCGACACTTTACCATCGCCCAAGTCCCGATCTTCAATCCGATTTTCAACCCGGCGTACCTGCTCGATCGGCTCGGCCGTTGTGACCTGGATCTGGTGTTGGAAGCCGCCGTTCGGACCAAAATCGCCGTCGGTGGCGAACGTGCCGCGTACGCGAACGAAACCATACACCGAGTCGCCGGGGCGATGCAGATCTTCCGTCACTTCGGCGGGGAAACCTTCAAGCCAGATCTGTTCGCCAAGCGGCTGCGCATCAAGGCCATTATCGAGCGTGCTTACCCCAAGCGCCAATACCGAAAAAGTTGGCCCCTCAGGACGCTCAGGCCGCCAGACATACGCGCCATCGACGGTAATTTCCTGTCCGGCATACGTTTGTGGGTTATCGACAAGGGTTTGAACATACAGCGGGCCGCTCATGCCGCCCGCCTGGCTGCTGCAAGTGTTTAAGACGATGAGCACTATCGACAGCAGAGTGACGAGCGACAGGGCACGCCACGGCTTGCGGATCATCGACGCTCCCTCCTCAATCAGTGATCTAGGTGTGTCCGGCGCCCAGGTTCATCCTATAGTCTAATGCGCTTAATGGGCAGACCAAATAAGCATAGCTACGGCGTACGTGGCCGTTGAGCACCGGCACTAATGCGTACTATTGTGATCGGCACAACACTCCGATTATACCAGACGGTTTGGGCGCGGGCAACAAGTGAATTGTGCGTTGTGCGATTTACGGCTTCAGAACGCGGTTTGCGCTTCGTGTTGCACGATGCTATAATAGAACCAGTGGAAGCACAGTCGGCACGATTCAGCAGGGAGGCAACACCTCTCTGCTTAGTGTTGTTTACGGCGGGGTAATATGGACGCAAAAGTAATTATCTTCGGCGAGACGTCGCTCGACAAGTTGTTGCAGTGGTTACGCTCCAGCGGCGAACCGAAAGATCTGCGTGAATTGCTCCAGGTTTACCTGGAAATGCTGAGCAAGTCGGTCACGGAGGATAACGAATGACAGCCGCCACGAGCAATCAGGCACTTGCCGATGAAGTCTGGTCCCTGATGACGGCCCAGGGGGCGCTTTTCGCCGTCGATGCGCCTATTCGTCAGACGCTCACAAATCTGGCCGATTATTTGGCCCGGCGCCAGAAACGCGCCGTCGCTGAGGTGCGCGCCGAGCTTGATGCAGTCCTTAGCGCCGATCCGCGCTTTGCGCGCGAAGAGCGCGGCGAGACTGTGCAGTTTGTAACTTCACGCCAGGGGCGCTATACGCCCCGTGATACGACAGATACACATAGCTTTAAGCAGCGGATGCATGAACCCGAGCATCCCTTCCCAATCGATGATATTAGTGTTGTAATCTCGACCTCGCGGCCGGCGATTACGACGGTTGAACCAGTTTTTATCTCCGATTACTGGCAGATTCAGGCGGCCCTCGCGCCGACTCACGCCGATCCAGTTGCCGAACCCGCGCCGGTGGAAGCGACTCCTGCGCCGGTAGAAGCAGTTGCCGAACCCGCGCCGGTGGAAGCGACTCCTGCGCCGGTAGAAGCAGTTGCCGAACCCGCGCCGGTGAAAGCGACTCCTGTGCCGGTGGAAGCAGTGGCCAAACCCGCGCCGGTGAAAGCAACCCCTGCGCCGGTGGAAGCAGTGGCCAAACCCGCGCCGGTGAAAGCAACCCCTGCGCCGGTGGAAGCGGTGGCCAAACCTGAACCGGTTGTCGTCGAACCCGAGCCGAAGCCGGTGGCGCCGCCCGTTCGTCCGTCGCGTCCGCTGATCGAGCGCAGCACGATTATGACTCTACCCGATGGGCTGACGATCGATCTGCGTCGCCCGGTAAGCGACATTCTTGCCGAGCACGGGAAGCTGCTCGAAGGGTTACTGTCCGGCCAGATGGAGCAAGATCCACTGCGCCGGATCGTGAGCTTCGGGCGCAGTTATTACCCTGAGGCAAGTATCGTGAGCCTGGGTAAGAATGATCTGCGCAAGATTCGCGATTACATCCTAGAGCGCAATGAGCCATTACTCGATACCGAGATCATTGCCGACCTCTATTACCATAATCCGCGTCAGCCCGACTATGAGGGCTTTCGTTTCTCGCTCAACTATCGGCTGAACCACGAGAAGGATTTTGAGTTTGTCGGTGTTGAAGGCGCGCGGCTCTGGTCTACCAAGGGCCTGCCGATGATTGGCTCCAAGCGGGTGAAGGCTGCCGAAATGGGCCAGATCACCAGCTATCTGATCGACGATACACGCGACGATAGCCTGGAAGATCAAAGCGCTGAGTCAATCGTTGCCAGCGGCAGCGTGAGCCGGGTGCTCAGCTTCTTCGAGTGGGAATACGGCGTGTTGCCGCTTGACGCCTCGCTGTCGGCGTTGCTGCCGGCGCCGATGCTCCCCGATCAGCGCAGCGCTGTGTTGCGTTTTGAGTCGCCGCAGCACGTGACTAACTACCTAGCTGAGGTGCGCTACTCAACGGGGAACCGCGGCGGTTGGCTCCAGGGTCTCGATGACTTCTTCCGTGAGCATCTGGTGCCTGGGGCGCTGATTACGCTCAGCCGTAGCGCTGATCCGAGCATTTTCCAGATCACCTATGAAGATGCACCCGAGGCCAGCGAGCGCATTCTGACCCTCGATGAGAAGAAGAATCGTTTCGCCTTCGCCAATCTCACCTACTACTGCGCTGTCGATGAGAGCCTGCTGCCGAGCCAGTCCAAGTATGGCCGGTTGAAGAACTTCAAGTCCTTCCCGATGGGTGAGCGGCGCAAGTCGGAGATGATTCTGGAGCACGTCTTCGAGAACCTTGGCGAACAGGTTGGGACGCGCACCGAGCCGCAGTACTCGCTCAGCCTCGACGATCTGTATGTCGGTTATAACGTGCTGCGCCCCGGCTCACGGGCCTTGCTGCGGGCACTCCTCGCCGAGCACGACTTGGTTACGCCCGATGATGCCACACCCG
>JBBRUG010000121.1:0-15526 GCA_038247995.1 Chloroflexales bacterium
GGAGATCAATGGCATGGATCTGCCTGTTGCCACCGAGATGCTCGACCCGATCAGCCCGCAGTATCTCGACGATCAGATCAGCCTGGCGACAATCGGTGCGCGCACCACTGAGGCGCAGACGCACCGAGCGCTGGCGAGCGGAATCTCGATGCCAGTAGGCATGAAAAATGGTACTGATGGTGGTGTGCAGGTGGCAGTAAACGCCTGTGTCGCCGCTGCCTCACAGCATAGCTTCCTCGGCGTCGACGACGATGGGCGCAGCGCCGTAGTGAAAACCACCGGCAACCCCGACGGCTTCGTGATTCTGCGTGGCGGACGCCACGACCCGAACTACTATCCCGAGAATGTGGTGCAGGCGGCGCGCCTGATGCGCGAGGCGCAACTACGCCCGGCCGTGATGATCGATTGCAGCCACGCCAATGCCGAAGGCGACTACCGCCGCCAGGAGGCTGTGCTGCACCAGGTACTCGCCCAGGCCATCACCGGCCCGACTCCAATTGTGGGCGTGATGCTGGAGAGCAACCTCAACGAGGGCAAACAACCATTCACCGCCGACCGCAGCCAACTCACTTATGGTGTTTCGCTCACCGATGGCTGTATCGGCTGGGACACCACGGAGCGCATTCTCCACGAGGCGCACTTTGCGCTGGCCCGGGCGAACAGGCACAGGCTCACTGAATAATTGAGCAGCTGATCCACTGACTCTGGCCACCCAGCCTGAACGACTGACGACCGACGACTGACGACCGACGCCCGATGGTGGACGACGGTGCTTGTCCGGCTTTGGTCATTGGTCTGGCGAACTGTCAGCCTGTCAGACTGAATCCCCATCCAAAAATGCCCGCAGCCATAACTCCAGCGTAACCAGCATCCAGAGTGCAATGCCCTGGCGCGGCCAGGCCATGCCCTCGCCGCGCAGCCAGGCCTGGATCGTGGCGGGCTGAAACAGGCCGCGGGCGCGGGCACGCGGGCCGAGCAAGGTATCGGCGGCGAGATCGCGCAGTGGGCCACGTAGCCAGTGTTGCACCGGCACGCGCATGCCGCTTTTGGGTCGGTCGATGATCTGCGCCGGTAGGATGTCGGCGACGGACTGCTTGAGCGCCCATTTCTCGACTGTTCCGCAAAGTTTCAGCTCAGGCGGGATCAGAAAGCTTTGGGCAACGAGCGCGCGGCTGAAGAGCGGAGCGCGCCCCTCGATGCCGCAGGCCGCTGTCAACCGCTCGACTTTGGTCAGAATATGGTGCGCGCCCTTGGTACGCACATTGGTGAGCAGCAGGCGGTTCAGGTAGCTGCGCATCTGCGGCGCTTCCAGGTAGGGCTGCACGCGATCTTCGAGCGGCGGCGCGGCGGCCAGGGCGTGTTGGGCCGCCGGGGTGAGTAGGCGCGGCAGTTCGCTGTAACATTTGCGGTACGAGTGCAGGTAGGCCCGCGCCCGATCGCGCGGATCGAGATTACTGCGCTGCAACTCGAAAATAATCATCGGCAGATTTTTGGGGCCGCCGAAGCACGGGTCGCCGCCCTCGCCATTGAGGATCACGCGCAGGCCATCGGCGGCGGCAGCGCGGGCCAGCAGCAGATTCGGCACAGTCAGCGGGTCGCCCACCGGACAATCGAGCAGGGCCACCGTTTCCGCCAGATGATCGGCTACCTGCGCGCCGCTGAAGGTGAGCACCTGGTGCCGCGTGCGACAATGGTTCGCTACCAACGCCGCATAAGCCAACTCGTTGGGCAGTTCGGCGCCGAAGTTGATGCTGTAGGTCTGCACCGGCTGATCGTGCAGGCGCGCAGCCAGCGCCGTTACCAGGCTCGAGTCGACGCCGCCGGAAAGCAGCACACCAACGGCTTCGCCCGGTGGCAACATTGCTGCGGTGGTTGTCTCAAGCTGTGCGCGTAACGCGGCGATGTATGCGGCAGGTGCGGTTGCAGGCGTCTGGTCGGCTGCGCTGGGGAACCAGTAAAAACCCTCGCTACGCGAGCCGTCGGCCGCGAGGCGCACATACTGGCCGGGCAGCAGTTCGTAGACATCGGCGAGGAGCGTTTCGGCGCCAGGGAGATACGCAAAGGTAAGGAAGGTTTGCACCGCCGCGAGGTTCGGCCGCGCCGTGAAGGCCGGCCAGCGCCGCAGGGCGATCAGCGCCGAGGCGGCGGCCCAGCGCCCTTCCGCCCGCGTGTAAAAGAGCGTGCGCGCCCCGATCGGGTCGCGCATCAGGGTAAGCGCAATGCCGTCCCAGATCGCCAAAGCGAACATGCCCTCGACGCGCCCAAACGCCGCAAGGCCACACTGTGCATAGAGTGCGAGCAACAATTCGCCGTCGCTACAGGTCAGGTTGATTGGCGCATCGGCCAGCAACCCAAGCACTTCGGCCCGGTTGAAGAGGCTCACTTCACCGGCGGCAATCAGGCGCGATCGTCCCGGTGACGCCCAGACATACGGCCCGGCACTGAGCCAGGGCCGCGGATCGGGCAGGCTGCCCAGAGCGCATAGGCCGGCATGTTCAAGCGTTGTAGCGCCCATTGCCCGCACAGCGTGCGCGGGATCAGCGCCGCCAAGGATGGTACAGAAACGAGGCATATTGGGTAACGCGCTCTAAAGGGTGCTGCTCATATGGGTGGCGCGGCTGGCGGGCTGAAGCCCTGGCCGCGCCGGCTGCGCTAGCCGAAATCGCCGTCGCCGGCTTCGTTATCGTTGTCCCAACTACAGTTGGACCTCGTGTCGCCGCCGCTGCCGCTATCGCCGCTCGATTGTTGGCGGCGGGCTTCGCGTAGCGCCTCTTCTTCAGCCAAGTTCAGCTCGGTAGGCGGCCAGAGCACTGCGCCGAGCAAACCGGCGGCGCCGATAGTGGCCAGCATATTAACGGCCCGCCCACCGAGCGAGGTCTCATTCACCGTCAGCACGCGGGTTGCGCCGTTGACCCACGCCGTGCGCCCGTAGCCCTGCTCTTTGCCATACGACACCGTGCCGTCGGATGTAGTGCGCTTCACAACCCCGTCGCCCAGCAGTTCGTCCGTACCGCTGAGGCCGCGCGTGTCTTGCCATTCAACCAGCCCAGCGGGCAGGCGCTGCCGCCATTCCGTGGTGCCGTCGTTGTAGCTGCGTTTCACACTCTCGTCGGGCAACAATTCGTCGCGATAGGTGATAGTGGTGTAATCGGCCATGTGCTTCCTACCTGAATGGGTGAATGGGTGAATGGGTGCTTACTGTTCGGCCCCTGCGATCTAGAACTGCGAACTGTCGGACTGTCGGACTGTCAAGCTGGCCAACTCATAAAACCGCTTGCGGGCAACCGGCGCAACCGTTCGCGCAGGGAAGGTTCAATCGGCGCGTTGCCGGTAGCCTGCCGCAGCGCGCGGAGCAGGATGAGCGGCGGCACGGCTGCGACTTCGACCGTCCAGCCCGCCAATAGCCAGCGTCGCTCGGCGCCCGTCAGATCCTGTGGAACGGTGCGCTTCGACGCCCTTGGCTGGTTCCGTTGGACAAAAAGATGCAGCCGGGCGGCGTGATCGGGGCGTAACCCGATCGAACTGAACTGCACATTCACGGGCAGTTGCGCAGCCAGGGTAGCACCCAGATCGAACCCCGCCGGGCCGGCATCATGAAGTAGCAGCACCTGCGGCATCGGCGCGCGGGCCAGGCCGACGGCGATCGGCGCGGGCAGTGGATCATCCGCCGCCAGCACCGGGCACCCGAATTCCATTGTCGCCGCGTTCGCCCGTAGCATCGCAGCGATCGCCTGGCTCTGACAGATCAGCACGCGGGGCAGGGTATAAAGCGCAAGATCCGGCTCACGCCCGTGCAGCGGCACAGCGGGTGCCAATGCCGCCTCATGCAACAACCCTGGCGGATGACCGTGCCGGGCCATCCAGTCCGCCAGGTGGCGCTCAAATCGCTTGTTATCAAGCGGCGTCGGCAGGGTAAACCGCGCCCAACGCAGCCGAGCCAGCGCAGCGCGGATGGGCGCGGGCAGGTATGCACGACACACAGCATAGTACAACTGGCGCACTGTGTAGGATAGCCCGGCCTGCTCAAGCGCGTGGATTGTGGTTGTGATCTGCATAGTGCGTGATGGGTGCGGGCGATGGACGATGCACGATGCACGACGGACGACGGGTGACGACGGACGACGGACGACGGACGACGGACGACGGACGACGGACGACGGACGATGGACGATGGACGACGGGCGATGGACGATGGACGATGGACGGCGGTCCTTGGTCTTGTGAACTGCCTGACTGTCACCCCGCCGGCCAACTCATAAAGCCCACCTGCTGCGCCTCGGCTGCGGGCGTGGCTCCGGCCTGGCGCAACCCGCGTTCAAGCAGGGCAATCAGGCGCTTCGGCGGCACCCCGGCAAGCGGCGCGATCTGCCCGGCGGCGAGCCAGGCCAACTCCTCTTCCTGGAGCGTACTGCTTGTGCGTAGTTGCCCAATCTGGTTGGGATCAGGCGGCGCCCCAAGCACGATCTGCGGCTGGCGCACATCGCGTGGGTTCAGGCCCAGGTCAATCAGTTCGCGTTGCGGATCAAGCCCGAGCAAACCGCGCAATTCGCCCACAAGCAAACAGCCGGCAGGACTCGCGTCGTGAAGCACATAGAGCGGCAACTCCGGTTGCAACCGCAACCCGGCGAGATATGTTTCTTGCAGTGCAGTAAAGGGCGGGCCGGCGGGGAGCAACGCCAGACCGAGGCGGATCGGCACATCGTTTGCCGCCAGGAATGCGCAGATCTGTGCATCAGGGCAAACCAATGCCCCATTCAGAGCGGCAGCGGGAAGGTTCACAGCGGGCGGAGCTTGTTCCGGCGCAAGCATCCCCGGCGGCAATGCGCCATACAGCTTCCGCCAGCGCTCCAGTATCTCCTGATCAAATGCGCATCGATCAATCGGTAGCTTGCGATAGAACGGCAGCTTGTGAGCGCGCTGCCGTACAAAAATCGCCAGGACAACCACGCCCGCAGCAAACAGAATACCTGGGATCGGGTTATTCACCCTACTGGTGAATAGGAAATACGCAGCCAAAGCCACAATAACCACACAACCGATTGGGAAGCCGCGAAACGGCTACTGCGCGGCCACAACTTTTGCCGCAGCGGCGTGAAAGAGTTGCTCCGAGGTATAGCGCAGCTTGCCGGCATCGCTCAAGCTACGATCCAGATTGTTCAGCCGCAGGTCGTGCAGGCCCAACACATTGAGCTTCGGATCGAGCGCGAAGGGTTGTTTGCACTTACTGCACTTGTAACCGCCACGCTCACGGCTCTTGAGTTCAGCGCTACACGATGGACATTTCATACACTCACCTCAGCGTTCTAAACGGCGCGCAATGATCCGCAGACGAGCCGCCAGGCGTTCGCGCAAACCTATGCGGTGATGCCCGGCCAGGGAAGGCAATTCACGTTCGAGCCGCCGCAACACACCGGCCAGTTGGGCGTAGTCGAGCGGTTCCTCGGCATGTGTATGCGCGTGCGCTACGTCATGCCCATGATCGGCGTGAGCATGGATATGGACGCCATGCACTGCCTGAGCGCGCTCCTCAGCCTGCGCCGCCGTGATCGCATAGTCGGCGTGATCGATCCCCATGCCCGTATTGGTCACCAGCAACAACAAGGGCGTCTGAGCGCGATTATGAAACGTATGCGGCATCAGAGCCGGAATGTGCAACAGCGCCCCCGGCACCAGGCGCACACTGGCCACCTGGTCGCGTTGCGCGTCGTAGAGGCCACAGGCGGCATAACCGGTACTGAAGACAAAATGCTCAGCGCCGTGCGCGTGTGGCGTAAACCCGCGATGGGCCGCCACAACACCAAGCTTATAGGTAGCATTGCTGGGGTTCAGATCGGAGGTGTCGGCAGCGCCAACGAGGTAGCGGGTAAAATGGCCGGCATCGATGAAGGGCAGAAAATCGTCGCCTTGAGCAGGATGAAGGCGGGCCACACCGCCCCGCCGCACCAACTGAGCCACACCGTCAACGTCGGTCAACAAGACCTCGGCGCCATCGGGCAACGTATGCTGAAGTTCTTCGAGATAACTACGTTGGTTCACGTCGTTCGGCATAGTTCTATGCTACCATACCCGACCTCGATTAAGCGCATCTTAAAGCAAGATTAAGCAGTTCATCGTTCTGCCGCTCGCCACACGCACCTCGTTCTGGCTCAATAACGCTGCGTGGCAATTCCCCACATATGAAAACGCCGATACCTTTATTGAGCGCCTCGCCCACGCTGAGCAGTTGGTACACGATCCGATTATCACGGCAGTGATCCATAACTATTCACACAATTTGTCGGTGCGTTCGGTTCAACAGCGGTTTTTGCGCGCTACCTGGCTTACCTTCAGCACGATTCAACAAATCGAGCGTGCCCAGCAGGCCGCTGCATGCCTGAAGCAAGGCGTCTCAATCGCCGATACGGTTTTTGATGCCGGCTACAGCGATCAGCCCCATCTGACTAAATCGTTCAAACGCCTGCTTGGCTAAACGCCGGCGCAATTTGTGCGCAGCGGACGTTTCCGTATTGGAATGGTGAAATCGCCCAATTCTAAGATGGAGCATCGGCTGCTGGACGAATTACGCGGCCTGGTCTATCCGGTCGTGGTCGGCCAGGGCGCCCGCCTCGTCCCTGAGGGTAGCGAGCTCGGTTTGAAACTGATCGACACGCAAACGTTCAGTTCAGGCGTGATTGCACTGATCTACCAGCCGGCGTAAAACGTACGCCGTCAGTGTGACATTCATACTCGGAACGTGCTACTATTGCACTGGAAACTGCTGCAATGGAGCCCTGATGCCAAGCCGCACCGTGCGCCAACCAGTCCCCCCGACTCGTGACCAGATGTACATAATCCTTAGTGCAGCCATCTTCTTGCTGATTGCCGGTGGGGCGCTCACCATCTTCGGCGGATTCTTCCTGCGCGACGCAAATGTCAGCGTCGGGTGGCCCGCCACAACAGGACGGATTCAGAATGTTCGCGTAACTTGGGATCGCGTTGGAACAGCAGGAGCGACGCAGGATCGCGAGTACTACTACGTTGTCGCCTATTCCTATACCGTCGCCGGGCAATCCTATTCCGGCAACCGCTACTCGCTGGGCAACGGCTCAAATGCAGCTGCTCGCACCTTCAACAGCGAAGCCGCCGCCCGCGCTGCGGCGGACGCCAACTACACTCCCGCACGCGACATCCCCGTACACTATGATCCAAATGATCCAACGCAAGCCGTCCTGCAACCAGGCGTCAATTGGGGGACGTACGTGCCGCTGATCCTGGGCGCATTCTTCCTGCTGTGCGGCGGTATGCTCCTCTGGCTGCTGTTTATGCGCATGCAGCAAGCAACTTCGCACGCCGCTTGACTCCAGAATATCAGCACACCCGTAATGTTTAGCCCGTAGATCTAGAGCAGTGTAGCTTTATGGCAATCGCCCAATGGTAACCCCGTTTCGCGCGCCCGCGTTCCGCCGGCTCTGGTTCTCAACTGTCGTCGCCACGGGCGCACTGGGGATCGAACGGACGTTAACGGCCTGGTTGGCCCTGCAACTTGGCGCCGATGCGTTCATGATCGGGTTGACGTTTGCCGCGCGCATGCTGCCCTCGCTCCTCTTTGGGCTAGCAGCAGGAACCCTCGCCGATCAGTTCGACCGTTCGCGTCAGTTGGGGGTTGTTGCACTGGTTTCGGCGCTGCTGATGGCCGGGTTTGGCTGGTTGGTCGCCACAACCGCCGGCCAGGTCTGGCATGTTGTGGTATTCAGCTTTTGTGCCGGCGGGATTATGGTCTTCGACACGCCGGCGCGCCAGGCGCTAGTGCTGGACACCGCGCCGAAAGAGGTGGCCCAGCGAGCGTTGGCGCTGAATGCACTGGCGGGCCGGCTCACTTCAGCCTTTGGCGCGCTGATCGCCGCACTGCTCATTAGCCGGGCCGGGGTCGTGGGGAGTTATGGGGTTGTTGCGCTGCTCTATCTGCTCGTAGCTGTGCTCGTTGTTACACTGCGCGTCCCGCAAGCGCAACGCATGGGTGCCGAGCGGCCACCATTCCGTCAGGCGTTGCTGGCTTCAGTGCGCATGATCGCCGAGCTACCAGTTGTCCGCACCCTGATCATTATTGGGCTGATCTGCGAGGTATTTGCCTTCTCGCATCTTACAGCCATACCATTGTTTGCCCAGGATGTGCTCGCTGCCGGGCCGATCGGCTTGGGCATCCTTAATGCTGCGTTGGGGATCGGCGGCGCAATCGCTGTGGCGCTACTGTCACTTCTGCCTGAGCGCATCCCACGTCAGCCGTTGCTCGGCGCCGTTTTTGTGCTTTATGGCCTGGCAATTATTGGGTTTGGGCTCAGCGGTAGCCTGGTGGTCGCTGCGCTCTTCCTGGTGATCACCGGCTTCTGCGCCGGGGCGTTCGACGTGTTGCAGCAAACGCTAATCCAGCTCGCCGTGCCGACTGAGCAGCGCGGGCGGGCGGTGGGGCTGTGGGTGCTCAGCATCGGCTCGGCGCCACTTGGGCATTTGGAGATGGGTGCGCTGGCTGTTGCGCTAGGCGTGCCGGGGGCGCTGCTGATCAATGGCGCGCTAACACTGATTACGGCGGTGGCGCTGCTTGTGCGCGTGCCGGAATATCGGTGGAGCAGGGAAGTGAGCAAGCGATAAAGCGGGGCAAGAACGTTGACTGAGGAAAAAAACGGCAGAGGAACATAGACGGCGCTTATAGCAGCCGTTCAGCTTGCCGAGTACATAAAATTATTTTTACCCGACCTGCAGGCTTGTCAGGGCAGCGTGGTATGGGCGACCATCAATATCGGGGGTAATCTCGAGGGCGAGCACGGTGACATGGGCCAGTTCTAAGCGGTACTCTTCCACTTCTTCAGTTGTGCCCGGCGGGCTAAAATTGTACTGCTGCCGCACTACTTCGTGGTAGGTCTGCCCTGCATCGGCCGACCAACGTAACACGAACTGTTGGGTACGCTGGTGGATCGTTTCGCGGAAGACGAGCCGCACCCGCCGGATCGGCTGCGGCTGATCAAAGATCAGCCGGATGGTTTGCGGCCCAGGGGTTGCCGCCCGCCAACCCGAACTTACCTCATGGCGCAGCGCCGCCTCGATCGAATGATCAGGGTCTTCTGAGGTAAGCTCGACACCGACACTCGCTACGAGATCGAGCCAATCATTTGTCTGGGCCGGATCGGGAGCATTCTCTGAGCCAATAATCCGTTTGCGCACCGAGACCTCCCGGATAGCGGATTAATCCTTTTTGATGCGTCCGTCTTCTTCTACGCTGGCATCCTCGCCGGGCTCGGCCGCGTGACCTACCCAGAAGTTATTGGGCTGGACATTACGCACGCTACGCACTTCCACACCGGCCAGCGTCGCGTTATCAGAGGCGCTAATCAGCACCAAATTAGGTACAAGGCTAAAACGCCGACCATAGGCAGCAACAGCGGCCTGAATCTTCTCGATAATCGGGCGTTGCGTATCGGCATCGTACCAGACAAGAAAGAGCATACAAGAACTCCTGAGTCACTTAAACTAGCGGCAGGGCCAGATCCTGACAGCGCTGCCGCAATGCCTCATCGTCGGTATGAATTGGAATACCACCCGCACGCTGTGCCTGACGCACAACTTGCTCCAGCAAGGGTGTATAGCTGCGCCGGCTCATGCTGCCGGCAGTATACGCGACACAGTACCGTCCATCGGGCGTGCGCGTGACGATCAAGTAGGCGCCGACGGGTGTCGTCGTGCCACTGCTACCGGGCTGCGCTTCAGTCATAGGGCACCTCCGTGCTTGCGACCTTATTTGTAGCGCGGACTGAAGCCGCGGCGCCGCGGCTCGGGAACTGGCGGGAGAACCAGCGGCTGACTACCACCCTCGGGCGGGAAGGTTAGCCCGAAACTACGCCGCAAAATCTCACGAATAGTTGATTCCTGGGCACGCTCGGTGATCAGCGTGACTGCGACACACTGAGTTGGCTCGACTGGATCGTGCTCAACCTCTGCGCGCAGCCAATGCGGCCAACGGCGCAAGGTGGTGAGAATAGCGTTTTCCGCTGCCCCACGTAGGATGAGCCGCACTTCGCCGGGGATACTCATATCGAGGGTCGTCATTCGCTCGCCTTTCACTTACAACCGGGGAGGGACGTTGGGCCAGGATGGACCCCTGAGATAATAAACGGAGGCGCGGGGATACCCCGCGCCTCCGTTTATGCCTGGCGCGGCGCGCCAGTGTAGGTCAGTTTAGTAGCGGTCGCGCCGACCACCACCGCCGTTGCCACCGAAGCCGCCACGGCCGCCCGAGCTACGACCACCGGACGGCTTGTCTTCGGCCTGGTTGACCCGCAGGTTCCGGCCATCGACTTCGTAGCCATCAGTGGCCTGGATCAGGGCGTTAATATCGTCGGTTTCCATCTCGACGAAACCGAAGCCGCGTGAGCGGCCGGTGTCGCGATCGTTGATCACGCGGGCGCTCTGGATCTCGCCGTGACTGGCAAAGATATCGCTGAGCTCGGCGTCACCAACGCTCCAGGGCAGATTACCGACAAAAAGTTTGACTTGCATGCTAACAAAACTCCTCTGCGCTTGTGCGCAGCACTGGGGGAGAACAGTATTACTGTCTCCACGGTATACAATTTCCAACACTTCGAACGGCCTAGGGTCAGGCGAAAACCTGACACACTCGCTCAGGCGACAACAACAACATGCTTCGAGCGACGAAGTGTAACCGTGGAACCAGGCAAGAGGAGCTGGTAGAGGTTTCACAGAAAGATGATGTTGGCTAACTTGTGTATTATACCATCAAATTCCAGAAAAGCAATAGCGTAATCGGGTTTTGCTCAGATGGGCGCTCAAAAGGAGCGCCCGACGATCATCGAACGCCCTAATTACGCGATAGAACTCGCAGCATGCTCCAAATGTTGGCTAGAAGTATCGCCCAATAAGTAGTCAAGCACATCTGCGGCGCTATAAGCGGTGCGTCCGGCCAGGAAACCGCCCATAATCATCAGGTCGTCGCCGCTGGTGAGCAACGGCGGCTCAGTTGTACCGTTTTTCTTGTGCTGGCCCAGCCCCACGTTGGACATTAGCGCATTGCAGAGGCATTGCCGACCCTCAGTCGCCGCGACAGAACCGCCCTTCTTCACAAAGGTGTCGATCGGCTCGCTGGGGCAGCGGAAGGCGATTGTACCTTTAGAAGTCCAATACGCGCTGCGCAGATACCCAAGGTCGCAGATCCGCTCACGATCTTTCATCGCATCAGGGGCGTCGAGCCAGGTAACCACCTTGAACGGATAGCCTGTCGGCGAGGCCAGCGGATCGGTGCGTACAGTTACATCGCCCCGTTCCACGGCGACCAATACACTGCGCTTAAGATCTTGCTCTAACCCCGATTCATCACAGTAGGCAAAGAGGGTGCCGACCTGAATGCCGGCAGCACCCTGATCCAGGGCGCGCCGTAAGCCCTCCGGCGAACCGGAGCCGCCAGCCAACCAGAACGGCAAGCCCAACTCGCGCAGCTTCACCAGATCGACTTCGTCGCGCGGGCCATAGATCGGCTCGCCCTGCTCACTCAACTGCATTTTGCCGCGCGGCGGCGCGTTGTGGCCACCGGCCGTGGGCCCTTCAACCACAAAGCCGTCAATCCGGGCGCCGGCTCGGCGCAACAGCATCGTCGCAAGCGAGTTGCTCGCAATAATCGGCAGGAACAGCGGGCGCGGTATGGGCGGCGGTAGTTCCGCCCAATGAGCGGCAGGCTCCAGGCGCAATTGCGCATCGGTGCCAGGCGGTAACTCCTCAACTTCAAACGTGAGCGTAGCGGGCTGATGCGCGGCCATAGCATCGAGCGCCACCGGGATCTCAATCGGAATGCCGGCGCCCATCAGCACCACGTCTACCTCGGCGAGCATAGCGCCATAAAGCATCGCCAGGTTCGGCATTTGCACTTTGGTGAGCAGGTTAATACCGACCATGCCGGTATGGCCCTCTTTCGCCAACGTCACCTCTACGAAGGCCGCAAGCATCGCCAGCCGCTCGCGAAAGAGGCCAAGTTGCGGTCGCCACAGCGGAACCAGCGCATAAGGTGTATTGGGCGCACGACCTGCGGGGAGGAAGTAGCGCTCGGTCATCGCTTCGGCAACCCCTGGAATGGGAAAACGCGCCATCGCGCGGCGCATATGGCCCCCGGCGTCGCCATCCTGGAGCCGACGCACTAAGACTGTATCGATCCCGGTGCCGGAGACGACTCCGAGGTGGCCGCGTTCGGCAACGGCGCGGGCGAGCCGCCAGTCGGAGACGGCAACCCCCATCCCACCCTGAATAATCATTGGAAGCTTTGCTTCTGACATACGTTAGAATCCCTCACTGCGTACCTTGCGGTTATCGCTGGTACGCCAACTATACATCGATGCCTCAGTAGAGCAGATCAGCAGTGTGCTTGCTCGACAGTGCGCGATCTAGAGTCGCTATTGCATTCATGTTAGGTTATGCCACAAGTGTACGCAGAGAGCAGAAAGTGGAGCATGAAGAATAGAGGGTGGGAGGGAAGAGTGGGTAGCAGAGAGCCATCTCAGCGCTTAAAGCTCAATTCTGCATGCTAGATTTTCATTGCTGCATGTATGCTCGTGGCATTCATACGATTGGCTTGTTCAAATCACCAGCCGGATTTTTGCGCGGCCTACTACTATTATACTCGTAGATCCAGCGTCGTCTTTCATCGAATGAATCTGGTTTTCACAATTGATGCTTTCATTTCGGCAGCGCACTGCCGATGCCGTACCTGATCTTATGACGACCGCTTAGCACAGAGCGTTGCAGCGGCCAGCGGTTCGCACGACTACGTTGCTGTGCTAACGGCCTACTGCCGAGGCGCAGGTCGCACAATCCATTCCAATGCGGTGCGCCGCCTGTGTCGATGACCTTGTCGTGCTAATTGCGGGTTACCTGGGCGGCCAGGGGCCAAGCTGATGCGCGTGATGCACTGCATAATAAAGCACTACGCCGGGCGCGCCACGAACATCGCCCAGCCTAAATATTGGCGCTCCCACTGGAGATAGTTTGCCTCAGCCGGGGCGAGCGTGCGCGCCGGCCTCGATCTAGAGATGCCGGGGCCGGCGAAGGCGCGGGCCGAACTGCTCGCTGAGGCTGAGGCGGACGCGGCCCTACAGGCCGCCGTGCGTACAGCGGCGCGCAACGTCTTACGGCTCCTGGCGCGCACCGGCACGCTCACACACCCGCAGAACCCGCGCATCGACGCAGAGCACGACGAGGAGCACGCCGACACACGCGCCCTGATCCGCCGGGCCGGCGCTGCGGGCACTGAAAGCCACCTTGTGCCTTACGGGTGAATGGACCGAGCCGGTCAGCGCATACTAACCCCATCACCTGTGTGCGGCTCAGTGCTTCAGTGTGCAGCTTAGTGCCTCAGTGTTCTAAAACTCCGGTGTGACGCGCAACACCGCTTCAGGCTGCGGTGGGCGCTGCTCGGTAAGATCCTGTGGCGTCTCGGTTTTTACCAGATCAACCAGCGCATAAATGCGGCTCGGCGCCTGCGCCGTCCAAGCCGGTGAGCGTTTGTAGGGAAAGCTCTCCTGGCCGGGCGCCTGGGCAGCCAGTTGAGCCGCAAACAGCTCCTTCAACCTGATCTCGATGATGTTTCCACTCAGGGCATACAACTGGCGTTCGACCAGGCCGGTGAGCACAACGCTGCGCACCCACTGATGATGCGCGAAGTTGAACTCCTGCTTGATCGTCGCGGCTGCGGCAACACCCTTGGCCTGAATGTCCGCAATCGTCTTGGCGTCCATCGCCAGGTTCAGGCCGCCTTCTTCCGGGTTAAAGTAGACATTCACGATTCGATCACGATAACTGGGCAGCAACGACTGGGTTGTGTCGCGGTAATTTTGCGCCGCGCCGAAGATGGCTTGCACAAAACCCGGCATGCTCTCCACCCGCTGCCAGTCACGGGTGAGGGGCGCATTGGCCCGCGGCAGGTACACATCACGCACCCAGGGCTGCTTCATTTCGTGTTCCGCCATGGTATCTTCCGCCGCTGCGCCGGCGCCCAGCACTCCCTCGGGGGCCATGTCGGGCTCGTCACCGTCAATCGGCAGGTCGCTGGCGCTCTGGTAGCTCGTCGAGACCCGCGTTTCGTCCCCGACCATGAACATTGGCTTTTCACGCGAGACCAGGTTAATTCCGAACGTGGGCCGCGTCGGCAGCCAGGCGTCGAAAAAGTGAATCGGAAAATTGCTACAGATCCCGCCGTCGCTGAACCAATTAATCTGCAAATCTGCTTCCTGGAGCACAAGCGGCGCATTGCTCTGCCGGCGGGCAAATGCCGAGCGCTTCACGGTGTAGATCGGCACGGCGCTGATCAGGAGCGGGAAACTCAGGCTGAGGCGCATTCCAAAGGCAACCGGCAGAGCGTTCCCCGGCGGCAACCAGGCATAACCCGGCAGTTGTTCCAGCGAGACGCGCTCGCTCGTGCCGGCGTGTTGCTTCAGATACATAACGATCGGCTCGGGAAAGAGCGCCTGCATGTCTTCATCGCGCACCAGCAACCCCTTTTCGGCGAACGGAATGACATACGGGCAGCTCTGACTGAGGTTGGTTGTCACCAGGCGTAACTCGATGCCGGCCGCCTGCGCGGAATGGGTTTTGCTCGCGAGGTCGGCGAAGGTCAGCGGCGCGTCTGCCGGACCGCGACCGGCCAGGCGGTTAATTGTCATACACAGCCAGTCGGTGAGCACCCTGACGTTGGGATCGCCATTTGGGTTATGACCGGGGCAGAGGCCGAAATAGCTCTGCTGCGGCAGATCGTTGAACAGCACACGACCGAGCCGGGCGGCGCCGGCAGTCAGGCCGCCAAGCCAGCCGGTTGCGGCCGCGGCAGCCAGACTCGCCGGGTTGAGCGCGCCGCCGGTAAGGAACGTGAGCAGCAGCGACAACCCGACCCCGGCCGCCGCTCCCGGTGCGAATGCGCCCGGCGTGTTCTGCACCAACGCCCGCGTAAGCGCGCCGGTTAGGCGCAGCGGACGCCCGCGCGACGACTTCTTCCAGCTCTCCATCAGGGCGAACAGGGTATCCATCACCGGCTTGGTTTCGGGCGCAGGCTGAAACAAGTTGCGTAGCATACCTGGTTCGGCAAGCTCGCGGCTCACCGCTTCAAGCCGGGTGAAGCCGCCGGTTTCACGGCCATATTCGGCAGCTGCGGTTGCGGCAGCGGCAATCGCGCCGGCCGAGGTGCCGCCGATGCTGCGAAAGCGATACGTCGGAGCCAAGCCCAGCACCGCCGGCGGGTAGACGACACCGCTGGTGATCCCGCCTTTCATCACCAGATCGCACTCTTGGGCAGGATGGAGATAGTCGTGGATGGGCTGATCAGGATTACGCATATGGTCTCCTTTCGATACGAAGTAATGCATAGTACTACAGTTGTAGTTGTCCCAACGCCATTTCTGGTGGGGGTTTGAGGGCGTAAAACTTACCGGCGAAGCAGGTTTACCCTTGCTGTTGAAAAGGAGTTTCGCTCTCCGGCCCGCTCAATTTCCGAACTACGACTGTA
>JBBRUG010000122.1:0-15503 GCA_038247995.1 Chloroflexales bacterium
AACCGACCAAGCGAGTTGCCGTCGAGATAAATGTGATCTGGGTCGCTGATCTGAAAACGCTCGCGAAACGGGCGTAGTTCGTCGGCGGCGTCGAGGCTATGAGCGTAACTCGCATCGGTGGGTACTGACATAGATTCGAGAGTCGCTTCTGCGCAATCGGCGAAATCTGCGGACTCCGACCGGCGTTATAAACTTGAGCGAATCGCCCAGAGATCGGGAAAACAGGGCTTGAGGGTTGTAGCCAGATAACCGGCGCCAGGCGATCCGCCGGTACCCATCTTGGCGCCAATCGTGCGCTCGACCATTTTGACGTGACGGTAGCGCCACTCTTGCATGCCCTCATCGAGATCGAGCAGGCGTTCGGCGACATTGGCCGCCTCGCCGCCGGCACGGTACACAGCGATCAGCACGGCCTGCACCTCTGGATCGGGGGCGAGTGCTACGGTTACGTCACGGCTCTGCACATGAGCAGGCACCGGCCAACCGGCGCGGGCCACAGCGGTCGGGTCGTCGGCGAAGTGGCCGCGAAAGGCGCCGAACTCCAGGGGCGTCATTGTTTCCAGCACATCGACCTGGGCGACAATTGTTTTGAGGATGGTAAGCGTGCGGCGCAGCGTGCGGGCGGCGGAAGCCGATTCGCCGGCGCGCAACATAACCGCTAGGTGATCGCGCTCGTGGAGCAACTGCTTGAACCAGAGCTCGTACACCTGATGGATCACAATGATGTGAGCGGTTTCGACATAGAAATTGTGCTGAGGATGCGCAGCGAAGCTGCACATCCTCAGCACATTATTTAAAGAATTTGGCTGAGGAAGAGCTTGGTGCGTTCCTGGCGCGGGTTGGTGAAGAAGTGCTCGGGGGTGCCTTCTTCGACAATCTGGCCGCGATCCATGAAGATCACCCGATCGGCTACTTCGCGGGCAAAGCCCATCTCGTGGGTGACGCAGATCATCGTAATCCCCTCGCTCGCCAGCGTCTTCATTACGTCAAGTACCTCCTTGACCATCTCCGGGTCAAGCGCGGAGGTCGGCTCGTCGAAGAGCATAATCCGCGGCTCCATGGCCAGGGCGCGCGCGATCGCCACGCGCTGCTGCTGGCCGCCGGAGAGTTGGCCGGGAAACTTGTAGGCCTGTTCCTGGATGCCAACCCGCTCAAGAATCTCCAACGCCTTCGCTTCGCTCTCTTTGCGCGTTGTTTTGCGCACCCAGATCGGCGCCAGGGTGACATTCTGGATCACCGTCAGATGCGGGAAGAGGTTAAAGGACTGGAAGACCATGCCCGTCTCGCGGCGGATGGCGTCGATATTGCGAATATCGTTGGTCATCTCAATGCCGTCAACAACAATCCGGCCTTCCTGATGTTCTTCGAGGCGGTTGATCGTACGGATGAAAGTGCTTTTACCGCTGCCCGAAGGGCCGCAGATCACCACCACTTCACCCTTCTTGACCCGCATCGTCACATCTTTGAGCGCCTGGAAATCGCCGTACCACTTGTTCACGCCCTCGCAGGCGATGATGTCTTCGCTGGAATGTTGTTCGCTCATTGAAGGTATTCCTCGCTACGCGCTTAGTGCTTCGTTGCGTTGACCTGTTCCTCAATCCGCTTACTAGTGCGCGACATGCTGAAGCTAAAGATCCAGTAGATCGCGGCAATCACGAGAAAGACTTCGCGCCAGACGCCGCCGGGCGTGCCGAGCCACTGGGGCTGGCCGACGATATTTTGCGCCGCGCCGAGCAGATCGGCGAGGCCGACGATCACCACCAGCGAGGTATCCTTGAACAGGCTGATAAACTGGCCGACGAGCACCGGGATAACTGCACGGAGCGCCTGGGGCAAGGTGATCAATAGGATTGTCTGCACCGTGTTCAAGCCCAACGCGCGCGCTGCTTCCGTCTGGCCGCGCGGCAGGGACTGCAAACCGCCGCGCACGTTTTCGGCGAGGTAGGCGGCGCTGAAGAGCGTAACGGCAACCATCGCGCGGATCAACTGATCGACCCGTTCACCGCCGGGCAAGAAGAGCGGCAGCAGCAGCGAACCCATAAACAGCACGGTGATGAGGGGCACGCCGCGGATCAGTTCGATATAGGCGATACAGAAGAACTTGATCACCGGAAATTCGCTGCGACGACCGAGGGCCAGCAACACGCCAAGCGGGAAGGAGAGCACGATACCGCTGATCGACAGAAGCAACGTAAGCAGCAGGCCGCCCCAGAGATTCGTATTTACCAGCGTGAGGCCGGCGAACCCGCCGCGAATAAGCAATACGACGGCGGGATACAGCAAGAACCAGGTGATCAACAGCGGCCAGCGCAAACGCTCCCCGCCGGCGCGCCCAAGGAAATACGTGCCACCGGTTACGGCCGCGCTACTGAGCAGCAACGCCCAGGCCGGCAACGCCACCTGACCCTCGACGGGCGGCGGCAGCAGAAAGGCGAGCAGGCCCAATACCGCCATGATGCCAATGAAACCAATCGCGATCCCGCGCAGAAGGCCACGCCAGGTTCCAGCGCTGAGGCCGAGCAGTAGCGCCACAAGGAGCACGGCGATCTGTGGGCGCCAGATCTGATCGATCGGGTACGTCCAGGTGAAGAGCAGCTTCAGGTTGGTGAATGCCGCCGGCCAACCCTGCGTCTGGAAGATCCAGCGACCGAAGCTGGTGATGACCTGCACCACGAAGACGAGTAGCACCACGCTAATGATCGCGTTGAACCAGCTTGAAAACAGGTTCTGGCGCAACCAATCGACAATTAGTGCTGAAGTGCGAGGCAAGCGCGTTTGCTGCTGTGAAACACGTGTAGCCATGCCCAGTACTCCTTAGCGCTCAACCAGCTGAATGCGCCGGTTGTACCAATTCATCAGCAGCGACGTAATCAAACTCACACTCAGATAACTGAGCATCAGCATCAGAATGACCGGAACAGCCTGGCCCGTCTGGTTATTGATCGTACTTGCGACGTAGAAGAGATCGGGGTAGGCTACGGCAATCGCCAGGCTGCTATTCTTCGTCAGGTTCAGGTACTGGCTCGTGAGTGGCGGGATCATAATCCGCAGCGCCTGCGGGAAAATCACGAGCCGCAGTGTCTGCCCCGGCGTAAGGCCGAGCGCGCGGGCGGCTTCACGCTGACCTTTATTCACCGCCTGGATGCCACTGCGGACGATCTCGCCGATAAACACCGCCGTATAGATCACCAGGCCGATGAGCAACGCAGCGAAGCTGGCCGTAACCGTAATGCCGCCTTCAAAATTGAAGCGCTCAAGTTGCGGAATCTCAAGCACCAGCGGCCAGGCGCCGGCAATAAAAAAAGTGGCGACAAAGCCCACCAACGCGGTACCCAGAGCGATCAACAGTGCATAGGGCAGCGCCACGCCGGGCCGGTCGCGACGCACAAACTGGATACGGCGTATGACATAGAAGATCACGCCGACTGCGACGCCGACCAGCAACCAGGGCACCCAGAAACTGAAGCTGTCGGCGAGGCGTGGCCAGGCAAGAGTCACGCCACGATTGTGCAAGAATAGCACGCCGCCGACTTCAATACTCTCTTGAACGCGGGGAAACGCTTTGGTTAAAAAGAACCAGAAGATCAGTTGCAGGAGCAACGGAATATTGCGTACGATTTCAACATACGCCGTTGCGAGGTTGCGCAACAGCCAATTGCTGGAGAGCCGACAGATCCCGAGCACAACCCCCAGGAACGTAGCCAGAATAATGCCGACGATGGCGATGCGCACCGTATTCAGAATGCCGACGATAAACGCCTGCCCGTAGGTCATGCTTGGGTCGTAGGCGATCACGCTTTCGGCGATCGGGAAGCCGGCGGACACGGTGAGGAACGAAAACGTCGGCAGCAGGTTAACTCGCCGCAGACCATTCATCATATTCGCATAGAGCCACCAGAGCCCGCCGATCACGATGATGGCAAAGACTACCTGTACGATGATCGCAATGATCCGCGTATCACGATAGAACGGGATGCTCGTACGCTGAATAGGGGGTGTGGATGTGGCCATGCACTGATCCCGGATCATCAATGGGCGAAGCAATGCTTCGCCCATTGATGATGGTGAAGAACTAGCGGAACGGTGGCGAGTAGAGCAGACCGCCGTCGGTGTAGAGCGAGTTCAGGCCGCGGGGCAGGTTAAACGGCGTGTCGGGGCCGAGGTGGCGGTTGTAGATCTCCTCGTAATTCCCCACCGCAGTAATCACGCGCGCGGTGAAATCGTTCGGCAAGCCGATGCCGGCGCCAAGCTCACCCTCAAGGCCGAGGAAGCGGCGGATATCGGGGTTTTCGCTGGAGGCGAACTCGCTGAGGTTAGCGGTAGTGATGCCAAACTCTTCCGCCTGGAAGGTAGCGAAGGTGATCCAGCGTACCGCATCGCCCCACTGCTGATCACCATGGGCGACCGACGGGCCAAGCGGCTCCTTCGACATCGTCACCTCGAGGATCGAGTGCTCAGCCGGGTTGGTCAGCAGCGTCTGGCTGCTCACGAGGCCCGACTTGTCGGTCGTGAAGCCGTCGCACTGACCGGCGTCGTAGGCGCTGCGCGTGGCGTCGCCGTCGGCGAAGACCACCGGCGTGAACGACAGGCCCCGCTGGCGAAACTGGTCGGCCAGGTTGAGTTCCGTCGTCGTGCCCGTCTGCACACAGATCGTCGCGCCGTCCATGTCTTCGAGCGTTGTGATGCCGCTGTCGATGCGTACCATCATACCCTGACCGTCGTAAAAAGTAACCGGCGCCCACTCCAGCGCCAGGCTACCGTCGCGACCGAGGGTGTAGGTGCTGTTACGGATCAGCACGTCGATCTCACCCGTCTGCAGAGCGGTGAACCGATCAGCAGCGCTGAGCGGGCGATACTCGACAGCGTCCGGGTCGTCCAACAGCGCCGCCGCAACGGCGCGGCAGAAGTCGATGTCGAACCCGGTGTAGACGCCGGCGGCGTCGACGGTGGCGAAGCCCGGCAGCGGGTTGTTGTTCACGCCGCAGATGACGCTCCCGCGGCTGATAATCGTCTGGATGCGGCCACCCGTGGCGGGCTGGGCAGCATCGCTGGGGGCGGGGGCGGGCACAGCCGTAGCAGCGGGAGCGGCGGGTGCCGCGGTGGCCGGGGCCGCGGTGGCTGGGGCCGGGGCCGGGGCTGCCGGCGCAGCGGTGGCCGGCGCGGCCGGAGCTTCTGTAGCGGCCTGCTGCGGGGCTTGCCCGCAGGCTGCCAGCACCAGCGCAAGGCTGGCTGCAAGCAAGGTGAGCATCTGTCTTCGCATGAAAACTCCTCTTATGGTACATCAGCGCGTACACAGCCAAACCAGTATTGGCTCCGTATACGACGCAGCGAACCCCAAAAATATGAGATTGTCTCTAGGGAATTGCTCAGGATTGTATCACAATACGGGTTAACGTGCAACGTGGCTGGTCGAGCCGACGGCGGAACAACTTACACATCTGGCGCGATCCATGCCGCGATACCGCTTGCAAGTGCGGCCACGTTGTCATATCATATGGAAGATGTATGTCTAAATCTGGCTGCTGAAAGAAAGAGCCACAACTTCCATGCAAGATCTGCTCAGCCAGCTTGACCCGCCCCTCGCGATTGGCTTGATCATCATTGGCCTGCTGGCGCTGGTGGCCGTGGTGTTTCTCGCCCGGCGACGGCGACGTCAGGTTGAACCCGATGAGAGCGAAAGCGTACCATCCAATCTCGGCGGGATGGTCGATTACACCACGCTCCAAGACGAAGAACCACAAAGCTGGCGTGACCGGTTCAACAACCTCTCCCTGGCCGGAAAGATTCTCGTTGCCCTTATTCCACTGCTCGCCTTGTTGGGCTTGGTAGTGCTGATTCTGCTGACCTTGCCCCCGAGTGAGCCGACATCCGGCCCGCCACCAACCGTAGTCCCCGTATCGCTCACTGTTACCAAAGCCGACCTCGTGCGAACAACACCGGAACAGGGCGTGCTCATTGAATTGGAGACGACGGGCCTCAGTGATGGGACTGAGGTGATAGCCGAAATGCTCGCTGATGGGCAACCCTTTGCCTGGCTGAACCCGGATCAGGCGCGGGGCAGTATCAGCAACAATCGCGCCGAGATCCGCGCCAATCGCGCTGAGGGCGCACCCACGCCGCAAGAAAATGTCAACTATACGGTGCTCGTCCGCACCAACGACGGCCAGACGGTCGGCGAGGCGCCCTTCCTGACGGCGCCCTTCACCGATGCATTCTTCAGCGGTTCCGCCGTCGTTGAGCAACCAGTTCCAACACCGGCGCCGACGGCAACACCGGCCCCGACACCCGAACCGGGCATTACGCCGGAACCAGAACCGGCACCAGAACCAGAACCAGAGCCGGAATTACCCACTGGGCCGGCCGGTGGTGTGGCCAACGGCGGCAATGTACGTGCCTTGCCACAGATCACTGCCGATAATGTAATCGGTGGAATCAACGCTGGTGAAGAAGTACAAATCCTGGCCCGCACTCCGAATGGTCTCTGGTATCGTGTGCGCACCATCCGCGACGAAGTCGGTTGGGTAAGCGCCAGCCTGCTCACGGTTGATGCGACAATCGCGGCCCAGGTGCCGACAGCCGCCGTCGTCTCAGTCTTCCAGAATGGGCCGGTATTTGAACGACCCGATCTCGCCAGTACGCAGATCGATCGGGTGAATGCCGCCGCGCAGATCGCTAACTCTGAAGTTGTTGAACTGCTACGCAAGACGGCCGATAGTGCCTGGTATGAAGTCGTCAATGCGCGCAGCGTTACGGGTTGGGTGCAGGCCGAACTACTCGGCATTCCGCCTGAAGTTGCCGCCCAAGTACCGGTGGCTGAGGAATGACCGCAGGGATGGCAGCACTGGCAAGCCTGCCTTTGCACGCAGCGCCGACGGTCTTCTTTGATCTCGAAACGACCGGTCTGGATCTGCGGGTTGGGCATCGCGTCTGTGAAGTGGCCCTGCTGCGCATGCACGGCCCCACCGAGGTAGGTCGGATCGACAGCCTGGTGAATCCGGGCCGCCTGCTCGATCCGGCCGCTGCGGCGGTGAACGGCCTGAACGATGCGCAGTTGGCCCAGGCGCCGCCGTTCACCACCCTGGCGGCGCCGGTTGTCGGCCTCATGCAAGATGCTATGCTCGTCGCGCACAATCTGCCGTTTGATCAGGCCTTCCTGAACCGTGAGCTTACGCTGGCAGGTTATACCCTAGCCCCGACGCCGGCGCTCGACACATTAACCCTCGCCCGCCGGTTGATGCGCCAGCGTTCCTATAGCCTCGCTACACTCGCCACTCAATTCAATTTACCGGCACCCTCGCACCGAGCCATGGACGACGTACGCACGCTCGCCGCGCTCTTCAGCCAGTTGTGCAGCCAGATGGCCGAACTCGGCATTCAGACTGTCGCGGATGCGCTGCGCTTCGAACGGGGCCTGCTCCCCGGCGCGCCCGAACCCGAGGCACCACCGCTTGTTGCACAGGCCCTCGCCGAGCAGCGCCTGCTGCACATTATCTACACCTCACGCAGCGAAGGTGGGCCTGTCGCCCGCACCGTGCGCCCGCTCTACCTCAGCGTCGAAACCGCCGGCCTCTATCTGCGCGCATTCTGTTACCTGCGCAACGATATACGCACCTTCGCCCTGGCCAAAATTGTGCAGATGGATCTGGATGACTCAGGATTCAGCATACAAAATTCAGAAGTCTGAAGCCTACATGCTTATCCTACCCCAGCCGCTCGCAAATGAGTGCTTACCCAAAATGCAACTGCGCCTACCGATCAGACGTATGTTATAGAGGACCCCAACTCTTGCGTTACGTTTGAGGAACCTATGGATGATGCTCAGCGCGCAGCAGCTCTGCGCAAAATGCAGCGCATTGCTACCGGGCTACTAGTAGCGGCCGCCGTGCTGTTTATAATCGCAAAGATCTTTGAGGATGTTTCACCGATTGTGCCGTTTGTGCGCGCCTTCGCTGAAGCGGCGCTGATCGGCGCCATAGCGGACTGGTTCGCCGTAACGGCGCTCTTCCGGCACCCACTCGGCATTCCCATCCCGCATACCGCGATCGTACCGGCACGCAAAGAGCGCATTGCCGAGAGCTTTGGGCGCTTCATTGAGCGCAACTTTCTCGACGCCGACCGCATTGCCGGCTTGATCCGGCGTCAGGACCCGGCGTTACGGATCTCGGCATGGCTGGAGCGCCCCGAACGTTCACGCCAGGTGGCCGACTTCGTGGCCGAAACTCTAGGCGGTATGCTGCGCGTCGCCAACGACGACGATGTCGGAAAGCTCATCGCGCGGGGCCTAGGTGACCGCCTGATCAATGTACCCGCCACGCCAATGATTGGACGCCTGCTCGGCACGGTGATCGCCGAACAGCGCCAACACGAAGTGTTGCGCCAACTGGTGCGCGCCGTAGCCGCTTGGGTAGAAAACCACGAAGAAGTCATCCGCACCCGAATCGCCGGCGAACTGCCAACCTGGGTGCCACGCGTTGTCGACCACCGGATCTACGGGCGGCTTCTCGACGGCGTGCGCCGCACGCTTGCCGACCTGGAACAAGACCCCGAACACCCGTTATACGGTCAATTCACTCAGATGGTTGACCGCTGGATCGTGAACTTGCAGTATGACCCTGATGTGCGTGAACGCGGCGAGGCGCTGAAAACCGAATTGCTGGAACATCCCCTCTTGCGCGATGTGGCCGGCTCGGTCTGGCAAGATCTTAAAGCCGCCTTGCTAACCCAGAGCACCCTGCCCAACTCGCCGTTGCGCCGCTCGGTCGAACAAGGCATTATTCAGCTTTCCGCTACACTCAAGCAAGACGCAGAATGGCAACTTAAGATCGATGGCTGGGCGGAAGAGGCGGCGCGGGCGATTGTAAGCCGTTATGGAAGCACCGCCGGCGAATTTGTCAGCAACACCGTACGGGGATGGGATACTGACGAAACAACGCGCCGGATCGAACTCATGTTTGGCCGCGACCTGCAATTCATTCGCATCAACGGAACGATTGTCGGCGGCCTCGCCGGGCTTGTGATCTACATCGTGTCGCTCTGGTTGTAACTGATCCACGCCTATGAGTACGCGCCCTGAAGGGCACTGCGCCATTGGCCTGAACACCTGAGCCGCGCTGCAGCGGCGCGAGGGACTACCCCCACTAGCGCCCCGCACCGGCCTGAATAAGCTGCTGGCGCTCTTCGGCTGTGATCAGGTTGAACCCGCCATCCCGATTGATATACACCATCTCTTCATTTTTCACGCGCACAATCAGATCTTCCACACTGTCGCCATTCATATCGGCGAGGCGCATTGTTACTGGGGTGAGATCTTCGCCTGCGCCAAACAGATACGGCCCTGGCAAGGTGCGGGTCTGTGAGGCATCGCCGCCGGGAATCTCTAGCAGCACCACCTGCCGATCAAGGTTCATGGCGATCAGGTGGGTCGGCGCCGCAGCCTCCGTAGCCCGCCCGACATTTGCCGTCAGGTGGAAGGTGCGTGGCCGCCCATAACGCACATCATCCATCAGCACCTGCCCCCAACTCACGACACTGCTAAGCAGTACGTAGAGCGCCAACAAAGCCAAAATACCAGTCACAATATACGCGATTGTGCCGACGCTGCCTCGTGGAATGCTCACATGTGGACGACGCTCGTTCCGTAAGTCACGGCTGGTTACTGCCATCGCCGGTTCCTCCCCTTCCTCTCCAACAGACGCCGCCGTGCCCGCTCCGCACGGGTTCATCGCCACAATATACGCTCAAGTGTTCTTACGCTCTTATGTGCTGAATTATAACGGATGTTCTAATTTGCGTCAAGAGGATAAATGCTGCGGGGCGCAAGCAATGCTTGCGCCCCGCAGTTAGTGAGAATGGCGAAAATTACGCCTGCGTGAAGCGCAGTTCTACGCCGCCGGCGCTGCTGAGCGTTAGGGTTGCGCCATCAACCACGGCCCGCTCCACGGCGTTCAGGGCCGCCATGTAGGCCATCTCCTGCGCATTCAGCGCATCTTCGCCGCAGGCCATCATCGTTGAGGCGAGCATGCCCATGCTCACATTGGCGCCGTCCTGGGTGTAAGGGCCCATGTAGCGATTGCAAGTGGCATTGCCCGTCACCCGGCCATCTGTACCAAAATCCAGCGTTGCCTGCGAGCCGCCCACTACCGGGCGCATGCCGTCGGCATCGGCCATCTGCTCCAATATCCAGCTTGTACCCGCCAGATCATTTGGCTCCGACGCATTCGCCGTTGCCGGCTCCCGATCATTCCCCAACATCAGCACTCCGCCGATCACGCCCGCTAGCGCAACCAACGCAATGAATGCAATTACCAGCTTGTTCATCACAGCGCTCCTTAACTGAGTATCTGTTCGATCACAACGCAGCTCTGTGATTCGGGTCACGAACTGTGTGACATGGGAGAGACGCCACTGCTCCAACTGCGGTTCCCCAAGATGATGTTATAGTTATGTTAGAGTTAGAACTCAGGGGTCACAATTCCGACTCGTGATCAACTACGTAGTTACTTCTCCCATGATGGCAGATCGTCGCTTCAGCAGCTTGCTTTTGCTCGCACTCCTCATTACGCTTGCAGCAAGCCCTTCCGCCGCAGCCCAACCAGCGCTGCGCACCGCCGTTCAGCTTGCGCCCGAACGTCACCTCACCGCTCACGGTGCGTTTATCGGCCTTGGCGCGCAAGATGACAGCAACCTGCTCTGGAGCGGGCCAAATCAGGCCGCCGGCGCCCGCATCCCCGCCGACTTCACGCAGTTCGTTGCCCCGCGTCTGCGCGCCTTACGGATGCCGGTAGTTCGTAAGTTTATCGATGTCGCCTGGTATGCGCCGACGCCCGCGGGTTATACCTGGGATAGCCCGGCGATGCAGGGGCTGTACACGAACCTCGCCGAGCATCAGGCCAATGGCACGCAGGTGATGCTCACGATCTGGTCGCTACCGCCCTGGCTTGCCGGCGCCCAAGGGCGCGATCGCGACACCGAGCTACAGCAGGCGGGCAGTTTTCCCACGCTCGATCAGGAGCAGCGCTGGGTAACGGTTGTGGTTGATCTGATCCGCCACCTTGACGAGCGCGGCTTTGATCAGATCCGCTATCTCGGCGCGCCAAATGAACTTGCCGGGATCACGCCTGCCCGTTTGGTGCGCCCCTTCACACTGCTGCGTGCCGAACTGGATGCCGCCGGACTCACCGAGCGGATCACGCTCTTCGGCCCCGATGCGTTCGTCGAAGAGATCGCGCAGGCCCGCACCACGCTCGGCCTTGATCCCCTCCTCGGTATCTACGATTTTCATTACTATGCCGCCGCCCCGCTTGAGCAGGGGCTGACCACAGCGCTGGATCGGCTCGTGAATGAAGTGGCGCCTACCGGAAAACCACTCTGGCTCACTGAATTTGGCGACGTGACAGCCAAAAATGATGCGTGGCCAACGCTGCCGATCGCCGCCATTGCAACCATGAACTATGGACTAAATGCAGCTCTGATGTGGAACGTGCAGGATCAGATCTATAACACGCGTAACATGCCGAACTGGGGGCTCTGGAACGTCTATGATCGCGGTTATGCGCTTAAGCCGGCCTACTACGCCTGGCAGATCATGGCCGGCCATCTGCCCCCCGCCGCCACCGTCTACGGCCATACCTGCGATCGCAACCAGTGCCCTGATCTGCGCCTCGCCGCCCTGGGCAATGCCGCCGGCCAGCGCGCAGTTATTGTGTTTAATCCGGCCGGCGCAACGCACGAACTGACGCTGGATCTGGGTACGGCGGCGACTACGTTGCCGCTCTATCGCTACAGCCTCGATCCCGCCGCCTTGCCCGATCCCAACCGCGTTGGCGTGTTACCGGCGTATGATCGTCTGGTCATGCTCACCGACGGCATACTAAGCGACAATCTCCCGCCCGGCGCACTGGTGGTGTACAGTACCTACCGGCCCATCCACCCGCCCAGCCGGGCAACAAATCGGCTGATTCGCGCTACCTCGGTTGAAGGAGCAGCCTATGGCCCGGAACGCGCCGTCGATAACGATCCGCTCACGCGCTGGAGTTCGGCTTTCAGCGCCGAGCAAAGCCTCACGGTCGATCTGGGCCGGAGTGAGTGGATTAGCACAGTGACGATCAACTGGGAAGCCGCTTACGCCCGACGCTATCGGGTGCTGGTCTCGCGTGACGGCGCACGTTGGCAACCGGTAGTGAGCGTCGCCGCCGGCACGGGCGGGATCGCCACCCACGCCATTGATCCGATCACAGCGCGCTATGTGCGCATCGAATGTCTGGAACGCGCCACACCCTTTGGCTACTCGATCTGGGAACTGAGTGTCTGGTAAACAGTATGCATGCCTGGAAAATCCTTGATCGCACGACGATCCTCCACAACCCGCCTTTTCTCACCGTCGAACGGCATAGCATCGCCTTGCCGAATGGCCAGGTGATCGCCAACTGGCAGTGGGTAATTACGCCCGACTACATCAATGTGGTCGCCCTCACTGCCGATGGGCGCTTCATCCTCTTCCGCCAGACAAAATACGCGATTGAAGGCACAAGCCTGGCGCCGGTTGGCGGCTACCTTGACCCAGGCGAAGATGCGCTGACCGCAGCACAACGCGAACTACGCGAAGAGACCGGCTACAGCGCATCCGACTGGGAATTTTTGGGGCGCTTCGCCGTCGACGGCAACCGCGGCGCGGGAGCGGCCCACCTCTTTCTCGCTCGCAATGCCGTCTTCGTGGGCGCAACTACCAGCGACGATCTGGAAGAGCAGGAGCTACTGCTGCTCACCCGCGCCGAAGTTGCAGCAGCGCTAGCCGCCGGCGAGTTCAAAGTATTGGCCTGGGCGGCGAATGTGGCGCTGGCGTTGGGCAGGATTGCTGCAGAGGTCTGATCAAGAGCCACCCAGGTCTTCCGCGCTTAATTGATCGCCTGGGCCAGCGGAACGCCATTCAAGCTGATCACCACGTTGCTGACGGTGGGGAACTGAAGTGCGGTCTGTTCGATCTGGCCGACGACGCGCGGGGTATCGCAAACGCCGTTGGTGCGGATCACCCTACTCAGGTTGATCGTGGCCAGGCCATTCTCAACCACAAGTCGATCGATACGCACATCCGATTGGTAGAGCGCGTTGTACAGCCCCGACTCGCCAATCGTCTCACTTTTCAAGTTAAACAATTCGGTCAGCGCAGCCCGCAGAGGGGCTGTTGTCGGCGCGATCCGCCGTGCTACCGGCACCAGTTCATCGCCGCAACCCACATTGCCGCTGCCAATGCCGACCAGATAGATGTTCACCAGATCCACCGTACCCGCCGGTGGCGCGCTCGGCAGTGTTTCGGCGCCGAGCCGGCCCAGCAGCACGCGGAATGGATCGGGATTGTTCGGGTGCCACTCGAGACGCGCGCGCTCGAACCATTGCGCCTGCAAATGGGTGCCGTCAGGCGCAGTGTACTCAACCAGCCCGGTCAGTGGGAAACCGAATAACGCCAGGCTCTCGGCATAGCTCTTACCACTGGGAGAACCGTCGAACTCCAGGCCATTCAGTTGCCAGTAAGAAGCGAAGCCGATCCCGGTCGTCTGGTTGCAGACGTTCTGACTGGTTTCGGGGAACCAGATGCAACCCGAACGCGGACCGCTGTCCGGCAGCACGGGCTGCGGGCCTAAGAGTTGAGCGCCGAGCCGGCCCAGCAGTACGTCGTACGGCCGAGCGTTCTCCGGGTGCAACTCGAAGCGCTGGCGCTCGAAGTATTGCACCTGACGCCCATTTTCGTTTGCCTGGGCGCTCAGCGGGTAGCCGAACCCAGCCAAGCCGCCGTTCTGGCGCCAGAATTCCAGAAAACGCCCGCTCACCGTGAAGCCGGTTTCGGGGAAGAACTGGCTTAGGCCCTGCGCCCACGCACCCTGCGGTGCTGCCAATACGAACACTACCATCGTCAGTGTGATGATCCGAAACAACCGATGCATAACTCCTCCTGTTTAGAGCACTGAGCAGCATGACTGAGCCGCAGAGGCCACTGAACCGGGTAGCGCGCTGCGCTCGCGCCTGGTTATGCAGGCGCAATCGATCTGAGCAATGCTGTAGGTTTGTGGCGGAGGACTACGGAACCGTCCAGCGCCCAGCGTCCGGCGTCCAGCGTCGATGCCCCTTGTCCCCTTGTCGTCCGTCGTCGGTGGTCAGTTCGGCTACGGGCGCGCCTCAAGCGCCGCTACCTCGCCCATGTGCAGCGCCACAATCCGCTCGCGCAGTTGCACCCGTAACGCCCGGCAGTCGTCCTCGCTGAGCGGAAACGCTTCAGCAGCTTGCTGCTCCAGTTCCGCCCGGCGCACCCACGTCGCGTGGATCGCCTCGGGCGGGCCGCCGGCGTGGATCAGCGCCGCCTTGCGGGTAAGTAGTTCTTTGGCTTCACGAAGCAGCGCAACGTCGTCGGACAGGGCGTTGTCGGCCAGGGCGATCCAAGCCTGGTATATGAGTGTAGGTAACTGAGGGGTCACATGTCAAGTTTATATATTCTGTGCGCAAAATAACAAGTATGGACATATAGGCAAATGCGCCGTATAATGGAGGCCATCCCGAAGCTTTTGACTGGCACGACACGCGCGATGCGGCGGCGGCCATGCGAGGAGCGGCATATGCCCTATACGATCAACCGTTACACCCACGACTTGCTGTGGGTCGTAATGCACGGCAACCTCTCGCGTGACCACGCCGACGCCTACTTCCACGATATGTGGCGTCTGCTTGATGAAAGCCCGCGTTCAACCGACCTGCTTGTCGATGGGCGACGGATGGCTGCGGCCAGTCATGGCGCTCGCCAACGCACCGAGCAGATCGCGCACCACCCGCACCTCGGCCATATCGCCTTTGTAGTCAGCGGGCATCACATGCTGCTTTTTGCGCCATTTGTAAAATTGGTCAGCGGCATTGGTTTATTTGGCGAAGAAACCGAGGCGCTCGATTATCTGCGCGTTTCACGCGGACAGGCCGGCAAGATCACCCTACCCAGCCCACCGCCGCGCCCGGAAACTCTGGCTGATCCTGAAACGCACTCGCCCAGGCAATCCACCGCGCCCCACGCTAACGGCTCGCGGTTCGAACGCCCGGCTGCGCCGGCCACCGGCTTGCTCAATTCACTCTCCTCGGTGTTTGAAGGCTGGGCGCGTTCGACGCGTGATCGGGATGAGCGGTGAAACGGTAAAGCGGTAAGCGCAAGAATACCCTCACGCCCTGCACGCCCTTTCGGTTATCATTACCCCATGCGCACAACGATCCTCTTCTTGGGCACCACCGACGGCCTGGTAACCTACACCTCAACTGGCCCGATGGTCAACCGAACTGCGCATATACTGCACGGCCAGACGCTTACTGCGATCAGCGCCCTCGACGCCGAAACCCTGCTTGTAAGCATTGCCGAAGCCGACGCGTTGCAGAGCTTCGACGGCGGGCGCTCGTGGCAGATCGCCGCGTATGAACCGACGGCAATCCTCTGTGTCGTAAGCGTTGCGTAGGGCCGTATGATTGGCGTCGCCCAT
>JBBRUG010000123.1:0-15484 GCA_038247995.1 Chloroflexales bacterium
CCGGTTCATCGGATGGCGCTCGACGCGGGCGCCCACAGCCAGAGCCTGCGCACCAGTTGCATCGCTGCTATTATCGTCGACCACCAGAATTTCGGCTTCGGGCAGATAACTGCGCACACGCCCGATCACCGCCGCGATCCCGTGGGCCTCGTTATAGGCCGGGATCACGACGGTAACGGTAAAGGGATAGCTGGCAACAACGGACGGCGTAGGTTCGATCGCGCTGATTATCTCTGTAGTCATCGTATGCTATGGGCAGGCTTTAGGCTATTCAACGGTTACGCTAGCGATCATCAGGCTTAAGAGTCGGGCGTCTTCGCTGCCGGGCAGCGCCTGAACCGGAATGAAGGTCGGCGCTTTGAGGCGCAACTCGATCCGCCCGTCGGCAACGCTATCGGCAGGAATAGCCAGACGGTAGTTGCGCCACTCCTTACTGCGCACGATTAGCGTCGTCTCGGCGCCATTGACGCTGACGGTCAATGGAATGTCGCCCAGCGGGCTGCCGGCCATCTGCAAGCGCACGACAGCACCCTCTGCCGGCGCCGTTTCCAGCGGCAGCACGATCATGCCTTCGCCCTGGAGCCAGCGATAGCTGAGTTGATTGCCATTGACATCGAGCGGCAAGCGTTCACCGAACGAGAAGCCCTGCACATAACCGTGATCAACTCCGCTGCCCAGCTGGACGGTATTCGTCGGCGGCTGCAAGCCCCACTCCATGGCCAACTGCTGCACATCTTCGCCGGCACGCACTTCGGCATCCTCAAAATAGATTGTCGCCAATGGATCATCGTCCTGCGCCCGCGCCAATGCGCCGCGCACAACATCCGAGCGGTGGGTCGATCGCTCGCCGAGTGCAGCCCACCCCGCATCGTAGTCGCCCTCGGCCAGGTAGAGCCGGGCCAACTCGGTACGCCCATCGATAAACGTCGGCGCAAGCGCAACCACCTGTTCGAAGCCTGTAATCGCAGCCTGACGGTCGGGCAATGCGGCGAGCGCTTCGGTGCGTAATCGCTCGCGCTGGAAACCCTGACTGAGGATTGCCGGATAGTCGCGATAGTTGAAGAACAGGGTGAGGAACGCCACCATCAATCCAATTCCGGCGATCCCCCAGGGTGAGCGTAGGTAGGCGCGCGCCTGCGCTTGCGCAGCGGGGCGATCGGCCCGGCGCACACGCAGCCAGTTCCACAATGCGCCGAAGGCCGCCGCACCATAGAGCGCCGTAAACAGCCAGATCGGCAGCAAGTAGCGCGGCTCGACGTGAATAAGCATCACGGTCAGGCATGCGTAGGCGATCCAGCCCAGCGCCAGCAGGCGGAAGCCACCCTCACGCGGGCGCGAGGCGAGGCCGAACATCGCCGCCGCCGTGAAGCTCAACCAGAGCGCATCGCCGAGCAGGCCAATCGGCCAGATCTCACGTAGCGGCCGAGTAAAAAAGCTCACTTTAACGAAATAGTCCTCAACGAATTGGGCCTTCCAGATATGCTGGAAGTGCGGCCAGAAGCTCTGCACCAGCCGGGCCGGCTCTTCACGGATAATCCGCCCAATATCTTCACTGACGAAGGCCTGACGCTCAGCCTGGGGAATTGCGGCCAAGATCGCCTTGGCTTCATTCTCGCCGCGCCCCTCATGAACCGCGTCGCCAAGCTTGATCCAGAGGTTCACCGGCCCAAGGGTGTCGATCAGCACCACTTCGCCATACGTAAGATAGTTCCGCAGCGTCCACGGCGCAATTACCAGCGCAAACGGCAGCAAGAAGGCCAGCACCGCCGGCACAAACCGCAGCAAAGCGCTGGAAAAAACTGCCCCGTACGGGCGACCACGAGGGCCACCCCTAGCTGCCCCGTACGGGCGACCCTCGTGGTCGCCCCTAGCTGCCGCCTGAATCGCCTCCCACCCGATCACCGCCAGCACAAACACTGCGGCATAAAGCGCGGGCGAACGGGCCAGCGCGCCAACGGCCAGAGCCACACCGGTAGCGGCAAGCCAGGGCCAGGCGCGGACGCCGTTGCGCCAGGCGTCGCGCCAGCGTACCAGCGCCCACGCGTGCAACACGAGCATGCTGAAGAAGAGTGGTTCGCTGAGGATGAGCGCCGGCAGTTCCACCATCGGGAACCAGATCGCCATCAGCAATGCGAAGATCAGCCCCGCCTGACGGCTAAACAGGCGCCGGGCCATGTCGTAGCCGACGGGGATGAGCAGGAGCGAAAGCCCGACATGCGCAGCGCGGATGAAGCCGATCCCCAGCGTCGGGTCGCCAAGCATGATCGCCAAGCGCAGCATGCCGGCGAAGAGGAAGACATGCCCCGGCGGGCGAATCAGCCAGGAGTTATCGACGTATTCACCGGTTGCAGCAAGGCGCAGCGCACGCTGGAAGTAGTCGCCATCGTCGGCGGCGGAGAAGCGCGGGTCAATGTCATTCACCGCGATGAACCAGAGCCTGAGTGCCAGGCCGATCAGGATCAGCGCCGTAAGATAGAGCGTTGTACCGCTGATGCGCGGCCAACTCCAGGCCCGCACGCTGGTGCGCGTGGTGGGCGTAGCGCCCTGAGCCGGTAGTGATGTACGTGTCGTTTGCATGAATCAGATTTGATAGAGCCTATAGCGCCCGCTGGTCGCTACCAATGCGGCATCCGGATCAATCAGCGGCGGCAGACCGCTGGCGCTATCCCAGAGCACGTAACGCGCCCCGGCAGCCCGAGCGGCTTCAAGATCCGCCGCCGTAATCGACCGGCTCAGATCCGAGCCGACCGGCCACACCACCATGTGATGTGCAATAGCCGAATATTTCGCTAGCGGCAACCGATCGGCTACGCGCGCGGCAATCAGCGCATCGGCGGGCACAGCCTGTTGAACCATTCGTACCGCCGCGACTTCGTCGGGCGGCTGGTTCGCCAGAACATAACGCTGTCCGGCCCCAAAGCCCCCCCATAGTACCACAATCAGCGCCAGACTGAACGCCAGCAAGCGCCGCCCGCCGCCGCCAAGGCGTAGCACGGCCCATCCCGCTGCCACGGCGTAGATCGGCGTCAGGGGCAATACAAAGCGCTGAAGCAGAAAGGCCATGCCGATGCTCACCACATAGAGCACGATCAGCAGCAACAGCCCCAATTGTCCGGCGTCGAACTGCGTACGCCGGCCCGATCGCACGTTGCGTCCGATCAGCCAGGCCCAGATGGCCAAGCCGCCGATGGCCAACCAATTGCCCGGCCAGTTCAGTAGGCGCAACTGCACCGCCCGCCCAAACTCGCTGGTATCTTCAGCGCCGCTGCCGGTATAAGCCACCAGGTTGCGCCACCAATTGCCCGCAAAGCGCAGCGGATCGCTCAGCACCACTTCAATCAGGCCCACATCGTTGGGCGCTTCATCCCAGCGCCCCCAGTCGGTGCCGCCATACACAGCCAGCCAGATGTTTTTTGCCTGCTGATTGTAGAGTGGTTGGCCCGCCTGTAGTGTGTTGATGATCAGTTGCGGCGCGGCGGCAAGCAGGAAGCCCAGCAGATAGGCAAGCAGCGGCGTGCGCGTGCGCTGCCCAGCGATCCAGAGCACGATCAACCCCCAGGGCAAAAGCAATAGCCCTGGATGGCGCATCAGGAACGCCAAACCGCCGCAAACTCCAGCCAGAAACAAAGCAATTCGCAGATGACGCTGATTGGGCCGATCCGAGCCTGTCGCCCCCTGGTCCGCTGGGCCGCTGGCCCGCTTGATCAGCAATGCGACACTCAGCGCTACACAAGCGGCGAAGGGCATGTCACTGCCGATATAGAGGCCATACTGCGCGATAAAGCCACTCAGAGCCAACATGATCAAGGCCAGCAGCGCTGCGCCGGCCGGCAGCAGCTGCCGGGCCAGGCCATAACTTGCCGCCAGCAGCACAACCCCGGCCAGCACGGCAATCAGGCGTGCCGCAAGAAATGCATTGCCTTCAGTCAATGGGCGCACAAGCCAGAGCAATAGCGGGTAGCCCAGGTTATAAAAACCGTCGGCCTGGAACACTTGCGCCAGCGTTTCGCGCGTGGCAAACACCCGAAAGTCATTCTCGACGCCCGGCCGCGAGAGCGTTACGTGGTCGCGGGCGGCTAGTAACGTGGCAGTTGCCCAGAAGCTGATCACGCCAACCGGCGCAACCCGCTCGACGAGCGCCGGCACCCGCGCAGCAAGCGGCGGGCCGTGCCGCACCAGCACCGCCCCGCCCAACCCAAGCACCGCCAGGAGCGGAAACAGACGGATCGGGTAGGGGTAGCCCGGCAGCGCCAACTTATAAAACAGCAGCCACGCCAGCCCATAGAGGCCAAGACCAAGCGCTACACGATAGCCAGGAACCGCGAACCAAGAACCGCGAACCAAGAACCGCGAACCAAGAACTGACTCACCATTACCTGCGTCCTGCGTCCTGCGTCCTGCGTCCTGCGTCCTGCGTCCTGCGTCCTGCGTCCTGCGTCCTGCGTCCCTACGCAGCGGCCCCAACGCCACGAGCAGCGCCCCAATCAGCGCGCCATAAAAGAGCTGCGTAGGATAGGGCAGCGTAGGCGGCGTAGTGCGATAAACAGCCTGATCAACGAATACGCCGACGATGCGCCCATCGGGTAGAGTCGCCTGATCGCTCGCGATCTGCACAAAGAAATCGCTAGCCTTCAGGACGCCGCCATCAACGCGTACCTGACGTTCAACCCATTCCGGGCCAACGCTGAAGGTGTCCAATTCAACGGTGCCATTCAGCAGCAGTCGCACCTCAGCCGGTGGGCCGGTCGGGCGTCCGCGCAGGCGAATCGTCACGGTTCCGGGCAGGCCGGCCTGCGGAAAGAGCAACACCGAGGCTTCGCCGGTCCAGCGCGCCGTGCCGCCATCTAGCGCTTCAAGGTCAAGAAAACCCTGGGTATACGCCGCATCGGCGCCGCCCAGATCGACAACATGGCTGGTTGGAAGCTGGGTAAGTAAAACAATCAGGGCTGCGCCAAGTAAGGCGCCAAAACTCAGCGCTTGAAGCCAACCGCCGAGGCTCTGCCGCCCGCGCTTGGGGCGTGCGAGCGGTGGTGAGGGTTGTCGCCCGCTCGTGCCGGGCGCGTGCTCGGTCATGGGGATGTGGAGGGGGCCGCCGGATCTTCGACGGGAATCTCGCCGGCTGGAACGCTTACCAAAGCCTGATTGATCCAGCCTGAGCCGCTGCCATCAGGGTTATTGATCGCCGACGCACCGGCCCGCCGCTCACCAAGCTCGATGCGCAGCCACTGGCCATTCGGCGAGCGCGCCAGAATGCGCACTTCATCGCCCTGGCTCACCCGCCCGATCGGCTCATTGTCGGTATTCGGCAGGGGCCGCACATTGGCAACCTGCTGAACCGTGCCGACCAGCGGGCCGACACTCACCGGCGTTTCACCACTAACCGGAGCGTCGGTTCCATCAGCCGCATCAGCCGCATCAGCCGTAGGCGCCAGAGCCGGCGCCGCCGCCGACATGGGGCGGGCTGTCGGGCCGAGCGTCGGCTCAGTTGTGGGCAGCGTGAACTGCGGGATCTGCGTCTGCCCAGGGATCACCAGGCCAAAGCCATCCAACTCGCCGCGTAGGGTCTGCACTACCGAAAAAGCTAGCGTTAAAGCCAGGATCATAAACACCGCCGTAAGCGCTGTTTTAACCAGTTCAATGCTCTGGCCCCAAACACTCCGCCGGCGCAACTGATCGAGGGCGCTCTGGGCAGCGCCGGCCACCGATTCGCCCCAACTTGTGCGGCCCTGGTCGTTGGCAGCGACACGGCGCAACTCAAGCGCAGCCCGCACGTCGCCTACCTGGGTGAGCGCACGCACGACGCTCCAACGCACATTGCTGTTTGGATGGCGCAGCGCACTGATCAACGCCGTCGACGCCCGGCCATCCCCGATCCGACCGGCCGTTTCAGCAGCGCGATAGACGCCTAGCCAGGGCTGCGATGGGCCAATCGCCGAATTAAGGGCGGGCACAGCGGCAGGGCCAATCGCGGTGAGTTCATCAATGGCGCCGGCGTGGTAGGGGTGCTGGGCATCGCCGAGGGCAACGAGCAGATCGTCGATCCGCTCACGCGGCGGGTCGATCCGGATGGCGCGATTCAGGCGGGGCCGTGCAGGCCGGTTGCTTGGTAAACGCCGCGTAAAGCGCTCGATCCCATCGCCAATCGTGCGCGTAATTGGGGCGTTCTCAGCCGGTTCAGGCGTCGAGTCGTTGTGGTTTGTAGCCGGTGGGTCCTGGCGATCAGTCGTCATAATTCTCGATTATTTGGTGGCCCGAGATGCAGGTCATAGGGTCACATCCCACAGCACGTAGCAATAGCTTATCCGTCGCGCTCCGCGCGCCAACGCAAGTAACGCGGCACGATCGCATCGAGCAGAGCAGCGGCGGCTTCCGTCTTCGGGCGACGCTCCAGGGTGAGGGTGCCGTTCGGGTCGATCAAAGTCAGCGCAATTGTCGGCCGGCCAATACTGGCCACGGCGTCATTCGCAACGATCAGATTCAGCCCTTTGCGCTCCAGTTTACCCTGCGCATTCGCCAACAAGTCATCGGTTTCGGCGGCGAAGCCCACCTTAAACACCGTGCGGCGATCAGCAAGGCCGCCAATGATATCGGGGTTCGCCACCAGTTCAATTGTGAGCCCGGCATCGCCCTGCTTCTTGATCTTATGCTCAACAGCCTGAGCCGGGCGAAAATCGGCGACTGCGGCATTCATAACGAGCATATCGGCCTGCGCAAGCGCGGCGTGAACGGCAGCCTGCATTTCCAGCGCCGTAGCCACCGGCACAACAGTCACCGCAGCAGGAGGGGTCAGGCTGGTTGGCCCACTGATCAGCGTTACGTCAGCGCCAAGGTCGCGCGCACGGGCGGCGATCGCATAGCCCATCTGGCCCGACGAGCGGTTCCCGATATAGCGCACCGGGTCGATCGGCTCCTGCGTACCGCCAGCCGTTACAACAATGTGCTGATCGCGCAGCGGGCCATGAGTACGCCCCAACAGCGCACGGATAGCGCCCTCCAGCGCAGCCGGCTCCGGCAGCCGCCCCTTCCCGACCATCGGCTCAGCCATGCGCCCCTCAGCCGGTTCCATAATGGTATAACCGCGCTCGCGCAGCGTGCGAATATTCGCCTGCGTAGCCGGATTGGCATACATATGCGGGTTCATCGCCGGGGCGAGCAACACCGGCGCCGGCGTGGCGAGTAGCGTCGTCGTAAGCAAATCATCGCTCATCCCGGCGGCGATGCGGGCGATTGTGTTGGCGCTAGCCGGTGCGACAACGACCAGATCAGCCTGGACACCCAGGGCGACGTGCCCCACAACCCCATCTTCCGGCAGCGCCCACATATCGCTGAGCACAGGCCGACCAGTAAGGGCCTGAAATGTCGCTGCGCCAACAAAACGCTCGGCAGCGGCAGTGAGAATTACGTCTACCTGCGCAGCGGCAAGTGTCAGCGCCCGCGCCAGTTCTGCCGCCTTGTAGGCTGCAATACTGCCGCACACACCAAGAATAATCCGTTTTCCGGCCAGCAGATCGGTCATGCGTTAGACACCATTATGCACCGGGCATTCGCCGCGGCATTGTAGCATCAGGGATGGGGTGCGTCAAACCATCAGGACGCGGGAAAGCCCATTTTGTTTTGCAGGTCACCTAAACCAACTCAACGAAGCGTCCGGACACTAAAGGAGCGCTGTTTAAACTGAAAGCCCGTCGACAACGAATTGTCGACGGGCTTTCTACAGCATTGCTCAGATCGCTTGAGCCTGCATAACCAGGCGCGAACGCAGCGCGCTACCCGGTTCAGTGGCCTCTGCGGCTCAGTCATGCTGCTCAGTGCTCTAAATAGAGGCTGAGTGCGCTAATTGCGCCACTTGCGGCAGGTAATCGTCGTGCCGACGCCCTCCTGCGAGCGGATGGTAAACTCGTCCATCAGGCGCCTGGCGCCCGGCAGGCCCATACCCATACCGCGCGAGGTCGAATAGCCGTCCTGCATCACCAGGTCGATATTCGCAATTCCCGGCCCCTGATCTTCGCAGACAATCTCGATGCCTTTGCGTCCATTCTTCTCGATCTCGCGCACCGTAACATTGCCGGTGCCGGCATAGAGAAAAATATTACGTGCCAGTTCGCTCACCGCCGTCGCGATCCGCGCCTGATCGATCGCGCCAAAGCCCAGCGCCTTTGCACTGTCGCGGGCCATGGTCCGCGCGATGACGATATCGAGGTCGCTGCGGATGACTGCCGTCTTAGGCTGCCCCATCGCCGCTCTCCTCAGTCAGGCGCTGCATCACCGTCAAACCCTTCTCCAGGTTCAATGCGGTGAGCACATGCGGCAACTCGAGGCCGAGCTCGACCAGCGTGATTGCCACTGCCGGCTGGAGCCCGGTAAGGACCACACGGGTGCCCATCAATCCCGCCATTGCGGCAATGTCGGCAATCAACCGGCCAATGAAACTATCGACCACATCAAGGGCAGTAAGATCGATAATGACGCCACGGGCACGCGTATCGTGGATCTTCTGTAGCAGATCATCTTTGAACTGCACAGCCGATGCATCGTGAAGGGCAACTTGGATGGAGGCAATCAGAATATCGCCAATTTTCAAGATCGGAATGCGGAGGCTATCCAACCGTTCCTCCTCGACCGCTATGCGGCGGTGCTCATAAACATTGAACGAACTGCACTATCTTAACCGAGCAGTGTTACGATAGCGAACATACTCAAACCGGCCAGCAGCGGCACACTGAGATTATCGGTGCCGGCCGGCGAAACGGCCTCGGCAGCGGTGGCGATCAATGCACCCAGCAGAGCAGCGACCAGCGCAACCGGTATAGCAAGGGGCGGCGTCTGCGGCCCGAGCGCCGAACCGGGCACCAACAGGATCGTTAGGAACATTGCCGTCGCCGCCGCCGCGAACATGGTGATCGAACCTTCCCAGGTTCGGGTTGCACCGTTTACTACATAACGGCGTTTGCCAAAACGGCGCCCAATGATGGCCGCCAGGGCATCGCCCCAGGTCATCGCCATCGTGCCGGCAGCGGCAATATAGCCTTGATCGGCAGGAGAATTGGTGCGCCAGAAGAGGAGAAACAGCACTGTGATCGAAAATGCGAAATAGACCGTGCCGGGGGAACTGTCGGGCGCGTCCACCGCTTCGAGAAAGCGAAAACGATAAAAGAGGTAGTTCAACCCAATAAAGGTGGCAAAGGGGATAATCCCGATATACCAGGTATCAAACAGGGCCAGTACGCCGAAGACCCACATTCCCGCGCCGATATGCACGATTTTGCGCGTAAAATCTTGGGGGTAGCCGCGCCAACGCCGAATCACTTCGGCCAGTACCAGCAAGCCCGAGGCATATACGTATGAAACAACCAGGCCGATCACATCTTGTGTTGTCATGGGGGTATGGCCAGCAGAACAGCTTCCTGGCGCAATTCTACCCGCTGTAGGGAGAGAAGTCAACGCACACCCGCTGCGACTCAGGACATGGTATACTACGCTGGATACCCCCAGGGACGATGGGCCGGAGAGAGAGCATGCGGCTGCTGCGCTTGCTTGCGCGGATCTGGACGATCATTCTGGGAAGTACGGCAGCGCTGCTGGCCCTCGGGCTTATGGCACGGCTGTTGTTACCACTTACCCCTCTGGAGCCGGCGCCGGCGCTGATTAGCACTGAGCCAATGCGCGGCGCCGCTGATGTCCTTCCGCGCAGCACAATTACGCTAACCTTTGCCGGCCCCATGAACCGCAGCAGTGTGCTGAGGGCGCTGCGCATTGACCCGCCGACATCCGGCGCATGGCACTGGTCGCCTGATGCCCAGACGCTCAGCTTTACCCCCGCTGACAGCCTCGCGCCGGCAGCCCGATATACCGTCGCACTTACGTCGGACGCACTCGCCCAATGGTGGCGGCCCCTTTCTACTCCAGCGCAAATCAGTTTTCAGACGGCGCCGCAGCCTGCCGTGCTTACTGCACTGCCCGCCACCGCCGACACGCCGCGTGAAAGCTCGTTCGTCGTCATCTTTAGCCAGCCGATGGTCGCTCCGACAGCGCTCGATCGCGATCTGAGCATTCCGCAACTCAGTTTCACGCCCCCGCTGCCGTATCGTGCGCGTTGGATTGCCGTTGATACATTGTTGGTGCGGCCGCTTACGTCCTTACCGGCTGCGCAACCCTACGTTGCCACGCTGGCGGCAGACCTCACCGACACCCGCGGAATTGAGTTCGGCACACCCTTCAGTTGGCGCTTCAGCACCGCATGGCCTGCCGTTAGCGAACGCACACCGCCGCCGGGCGCCCGCTCGGTTGGCCCACGCAACCCACTCAGCTTTATCTTCGATGCCCCCGTCGATCCGGCGCTGCTGCGCGCCGCCCTGACGATTAGCCCACCCATCCCCGGTACCCTCGTTGCCGAGCCACGCGGCGCCGAACAAGTTGTTACTTTTACGCCGAGCCGCGATTGGGTGCCCGAGCAGACCTATACCATCAGCCTTGTGCCGCCGGCAGGCAGCAATCTCGCCGAGCCGCCCGATCTCCGCTGGCGCTTCACGATTGAATCCAGCCCAGGGCTGGCCGCCTTCTTCCCCGGTCAGGGGCAACTGCTCCCCGCCGGGCAGGCGATCCGGCTGGTGTTTACTACACCGATGGACACCGAGACGCTGGCAGCCGGCATCACGTTCGACCCGCCCATTGCGAACCTGCCGATTACTGTGAGCAACACCGAGGCCCGGTTGACGCCTGAACTCGCGCCCTCAACCAACTATACGATCACCGTCGCCGCCGGCACGCCCGATCGCAATGGCGCGCCCCTCGCCGCCGAGATTGTGGTTGGCTTACGCACCACTGCCGCGCCGCCCGCCTTACGCGCCGTCGACGCAGCCGTTGGGCTGATCACCTTACCGGTCAGCCAGACGGTCGGCATCGATTTTGAGCGGATCAATCTGGCTGGGATCGATCTGAGCCTCTACGCCCTCGATCTGCCGACACTGCGCCTCGCTCTGGCCGGCGGCCCGACCGGCCTCGCCACCTTCAGCCCGCAACGATACGGCCAGCCGCAACTGCGCCGTTGGCGCGTAAATGTTAACGATCCGCCCGATACGCTCGCCCGCAGCGCCATCCCGGTCGGGATCAGCGACGACGCGCCACTTGACCCTGGCGCGTACTTGCTCCGGGCGACGACCGGCGAAGGCCCCCGCGTCGATCTGCTGCTGATCGTCTCCTCCTTGCAACTTACCATGCGCCACAACGACAGTCAGGTGCTGGTCTGGGCCACCGACACGCTCAGCGGCGCACCCCGCGCCGGCCAACCGATCACCCTCTATGCCAGCGATCTGCTTGTGGTAAACGGCACAACCGATGCCGACGGGATCTTTGAACTACCGCTGCTCCGCAACCCCGCCGATGCGCTCTACCTGGCACTCAGCGAAGGCCCCGATCTGGCGGTTGTCCGCGCTGATTGGACGCTCGACAGTCTAGCTGCGTCTACCATGCCCCAGCCCGCCTATCAGGCGTTGATCTGGCCCGACCAACCCAACTACGCGCCTGGCGATCCGCTGCGCGTCGGCGGGCGCGTACGCCGCCTCGCCGCGAATGGCGAACTGATGCTGCCGGGTGTGCTTACGTGTCGCCTGCAATTGCTTGCCGCCAACGCCCCGCCGCCCCCCATCCTGAGCGATGCAAGCTGTCGGGTTGCGGCCAATGGACGGCTGACAGCCACAGCCGAGCTTAACCCACTTACCACGCCCGGCGATTATCGGTTGCGGGTGAGTATTGCCGATACGGTGATCGAACGACCGTTGCGGGTAGCGAACGCCGATAGCTTCGGCACAACCCTGGCCATTTTTGAACAAGACGCAGCGAACCTGACCTTACGCGCCACAACCGGTGGTTTGCCGCTTGCCGACGCTCTGATCACCTGGAACCTGAGCTTTACGGCGCTGCCGCTGCCTAGTGAGGATCGAGCCGCCGGATTTACGTTTGCCGCACCCGCTGCAGCATTGGCGCCGATCAGCGGCAATAGCGGTACCGATGCCGCCGGGCGGGTGAACATTCCGCTCCCGACCGACCTTGACCAGCCGTTGCAGTATCGGCTCAATGCTACGCTCAGTGCGCCCGGCGCTTTAACGGCCCAACTCGCCGCCGCGGGTGTGCTTGCGCCCACCGACCGCCCGCAGGTGGGGCTACGGCTTCCCGCACAATTTGTCGCCAGCAGCGATCGCGCCATTGTCGAACTCCTCGTGCGCGATGCGAATGGCGCACCGGTTGAAGGGAGCGCTGTTGAGCTAACGGTCGTGCGCGCCGCCGCCGCCGATGGCCCACCACTGCTCAGCCGCCGCGTAACCAGCGGCCCCGCCGGTCGGGTCGATACCCAGCTTGTGCCGCTCAACCCAGGGATCTATCGGCTGAGCGCGTCGGCAGGTGGTGCAGCAACCCAGGCCACACTCTGGGTTACCGCGCCGAACTACCTTGGCTGGGACAATCCCAGCGGCCAGGTGACGCTCGTGCCGGATCGGCCCCAGTACGCAGTGGGCGATACTGCGCGCCTGTTGATCACCTCGCCATGGCCCACCGCCACGCTGTTACTCACCCGTGAGCGGGGCGTGCTGCGCGCCGCCGACGTGCCGATCCTGAGCGCCGGCGCGGTGATCACATTCACCGTGACGCCCGATCTGGCGCCCGGCTTTGCGATCGGGGCGATCCTGACCACCGGCGCCGAACGACGGGTCGGCAGCACAACCGTTACGGTCACCCCTGCCGATCCGCCGCTCACGCTTAGCGTTGCCGCCGATCGGCCAAACTATCTGCCCGGCGCCACGGCGACGATCAGCGTGACGCTCCCTTCAGCCGTTTCCGCCGCCGACCTGCTGGTGGCGCTTGAACCGGCCACAACGCCGGATCTCGCGCCTAGCAATGCCGGGATCACGCCTCAGGCGCCGCCGCCGCTCGCCGTTGCCGGCCATCCGCCGCTCACCACAAGTGCGCGTGCGCCGACGAGCTATCTTAGCGGCCCGCCCGGCTTCCTCGTATCCGGCGATGTCGGCGCCGGCGGGCCGGGTCTGGCGACACTGCAAATTCCGCTCCCCGATGAAGCGGGCGAATGGCGGATCAATGTCTATGCACTCGATGGCCCGGCCCGGGTTGCGCGTGCTACAACTACTGTTTCCGTGAGCGAGCCGCTGGTGAGTACATTACTGGCGCCGCCGGCGCTCCGCCTGGGCGATGCCGCCGATCTGGTTCTGGAGCTTACCAACACGGTCGCCGTAACTCGCTCGTTGCAGGTGAATCTTGAACTGCAAGGCGCGTCGCTGATCACGCCTGCCGCCGCCGCGCAACAACTGCTCCTTGCGCCGGGCAGCGCCCAGACGCTGACCTGGCAGATCACACCTGAAGCCACGACCGAGCGGGTTATTGCGCGGGTGCGCCTCAACGACGGCGCGAATACAATCCTGGAGCGCCGCATACTCGTGCTGCCCACACCGCCGCGTGCGCCATTTACGGCTAGTACTACCCGCACCAGCGCGCCGCTTGAACGAACCATCCCCAGTAACGCGGCGCCGGGCGCTGATCTCGAAATTGCCCTGGCGCCGAGTTTGCCGGCTGCCCTCGCCGAGGTTGCCGAACGCATCGCCGCGACGAGTGATCCGAGCACGGTTGATCAGGCCGCCCAGGTGCTTATCGCCGCCCGGCTCGCTTTGATCGCCGACAACCCCGACACAGCGCGCTGGCGTGAGCAGGCCGCTGCCGTAATCGACACGCTGAACGCCAACCAGAATAACGACGGCGGCTGGGGTTGGTGGCCGGGCCTGCCCTCTGATCCGTTTGTCAGTGCCTTTGTCGTCGAGGCGCTCGCCGTCAATCGACCCTTGCTCGGCGCCGGCGCCCGCCCCGACCCACGCGCCCTGGCGTACCTGGAGCGCAGCGCACCCAACCTTGAGCCGAACCTGCGCGCCTATCTGGCCTTCGCCGCAGCCCGCGCCGGCCAACTGCTGCCCAATACTGCCGAATTGCTCGACGCGGAACTTGGCCCGGCTGGACTGGCCTACCTGGCGCTGGCCCTACCCGTGAACCAGGCCACTCCGGCGATCGAACGCCTGCTTATGCTGCCCGGCCCGCCCTGGAGCGCGCCCGACAGTTCGTCCCTACCCAACAGTCCGGTCGCCGTCAGTGCTGCCGCCAGCGAGGCTCTGCGCAGCCGTAACCCCAGTGCGCCACAGCTCGGCGCCGCCGAGACATATCTGCGCGAAGCCTGGGGAGTTAACGCATGGGGCGGTTCTTTCAGTGCAGCACGCGTGGCTGTAGCGCTCACGCTCAACCTGCCGACAACCGCCGGCCCGCGCCGGATCACGCTGAATGACCAACCGCTCGTCAGCGCCACGGAACCCTTCACCGCCACCGTACGCGCACGCGTGCCCACGGCCGCGTTCCGTTCGCCGCTGACCCTCGCCGTCGAAACGAATGGCGTTGCGACGTACCTGTTCGCCTACCGCATTGCAGCCGAAGCCGTTCCCGTGCGTGCTCCAGCAGTAGTGCTCAACCTGAGCTATCACGATCCGGCTAGCGGCGCGCTCATCGCCCCGACCCAACTGCGCGTCGGTCAATTGCTCGAAGTCCGCTTGCAAACAATTGCTACCCGACCCATCGCCGGCGCCCTGATCACGCTCGATCTGCCGGCGGCCCTGCTGCCGCTCGAAGCTGTGCCGGGCATGCGCTTTGTCCACGCGCAGATCGATGCGCCTGCGGCACAAGTGCATTTCTTCGCGCCACAACTCACTGCCGGTGTGCATCAACAAGCGCTGTTGGTGCGCGTCACCACGCGCGGGAGCTTTATCAACCCACAACCCCAGATCGCAACCCGCGACGGAGCAGAGTTTGGCTCAGTGATCACGCTGGCCCCTGAACGCATTATTGTTCGATGATCGAATCAATTGAACTTACAACAGTACGCTTATTTCTTTACGTCGTCCTGAACCCAACCGAGGAATAACGTGCCCCATCAGCGTCGCCTTTGGTCGAACCTACGCTTGCCGTGCCTCATCCCCTTGCTCCTTTTGGTCGCCTTACTGAGCGCCAACCATAGCCCGCCGCCCGTTGCCGAAGCGATTGGGCCGTTATCCGTGCGTGAACCGGTTGGGCCGCCATCGTTTGGGCTGAACAGCCACATCGCTACGCGCTACCCCGATCCGTCGAGCATGGATGTGCCGGCTGAGTTAGTGCGCGAACTCGGCGTTAGCTGGGTGCGCGAAGATTTTCACTGGCATCGGGTGCAGCCGCGCCCCGATGTCTGGGATTGGGCGTTCACCGACGCGGCGATGCGCGCCCTGCTCAGCCGCGACATGCAGGTGCTCGGCGTGCTTGGCCCCTCCGTCGGCTGGGCCACCGCCAACCCCAACGATCCGGCCAACGATGTCTCGTACTATGCGCCGAACGAAGACGCCTTTGTCGCTTATGCCAGCGGCGTCGTGAGTCGCTATCGGCGGTATGTCAAACATTGGGAGATCTGGAACGA
>JBBRUG010000124.1:0-15470 GCA_038247995.1 Chloroflexales bacterium
AGTGACGAGTGACGAGTGACGAGTGACGAGTGACGAGTGATGAGTGACGAGTGACGAGTGATGAGTGACGAGTGACGAGTGATGAGTGACGAGTGATGAGTGACGAGTGATGAGTGACGAGTGATGAGTGATGAGTGACGAGTGATGAGTGATGAGTGACGAGTGATGAGTGACGAGTGACGAGTGACGAGTGACAATGTTCAGCCGTCGGGATGATACCGTGTCCCCGTGTCCGTGTCCCCGCATCCGTGTGTCATACCAGGAGCCATGTTATGTCAGAGGGAAGCCTCAACCCCGCCCGTACCCTGGCCGAACTCAAGGAGTTGCGCGCACTCACCGGCGATGCGGAGGGCGCGCAGCGGGTGGCCTGGACTGATACCTGGGCCAAGGCGCGCGGCTGGCTACGTACGAAGTTGGCGGAGTTGCCGGTGACGATCGAGACCGATCCGGCCGGTAACCTCTGGGCCACCCTGCCCAGCGCTTCCAAACAAACGCTGCTCATTGGCGGCCATATCGACTCGGTGCCCAATGGCGGTTGGCTCGACGGCTGTCTGAATACGCTCGCCGGCCTGGAAACGCTGCGCCGGATCGCGGCCGAGGGTACGCCGCCGGTTACCGTGCGCCTGGTCGATTGGGCCGATGAAGAAGGGGCGCGCTTCGGGCGCAGCTTGGTTGGCTCCAGCGCCTTCTCCGGCACGCTTGATCCCGAAGATCTGCTTGAACTACGTGATCGGGCCGGCACACCAATGCCGGAAGCATTACATGCCCACGGCGTTGAACTGCGCAGTATGCTCGATGCACGCCGCCAGCAGGTCAATGTCGCCGCTTACCTTGAACTGCATATCGAACAGGGACCGGTGCTCGAAGGGCTAGGCCTGCCATTGGGTGTTGTGCTGGGCACCTTCGGCGTCGAACGGCACCGGATCATCTGGCACGGCCAGGCGGCGCACTCCGGCTCCACGCCGATGAACCGGCGCAAAGATGCGCTGGCCGGCGCTGCGAAACTTGCACTCTCCATCCGCGCTATCGCCCGCGAAGTGGGCGACGGCGCCGTCTGTACGTCGGGTGGGGTGGTCTGTAAGCCGGGAATTGTTACCTCGGTGGTGGAAACGGCTGAGCAATTGCTCGACCAACGCCACCTCGAAGGAGCGAAACTGGCCCAGATGTTACAAATGGCCAAAGAAGCCAGTGCGCGTTTCGCCGCCGAAGAACAGATTACGGTGGATTGGGAACCGCTCTGGCGGATCGATCCGATTCCCTTTCATTCGGAACTGATCGACCTGGCCGAACAGGCGATCATCGAAACCTGCGGCACATGCTATCGGCTCCCGAGCGGCCCGCTCCACGATGCGGCCGAAGTTGCGCGGGCGGGCATCCCGACAGTAATGCTGTTCGTGCAAAGCCTGCGCGGCATTTCGCACAATAAGATCGAAGACACGCTCGAAGAACACATTTTGCTCTCCGTGCAGGCGCTCGATCGGCTCGCCGATAAAACAATGGCCTGGATTGCGTCATAAACGCTGCGTAAACAGCGTATACTGTTGCAAAAGCCCTGTCACCCGACAGGGTTTACATTGCCGACCTAGAATCGAATTTATTGCTATAATCAGGGGCACCGTACCATAGCAGGTCAGCATGACCTGGGAAGGACAAGGCTTATGTGGCCGTTTCAGAAGCGTAGTCCGCTTGAGCGCGCCGTCGACGATATGCAGCGTGATGCTGCCCGCCTGGCCGACATGGCCGCCGATGAAGTACGCACCCGGATCAATGCCGAAGCCGGCAAACAACTGGCTGCCGGCCTAGAGCAGGTTGCCAGTCGGATCGAGCACGCCGACCTGGCCAAACAAGTGCGTAAGCGTGAGCGCCAACTGAAGAAGTCGGTCGATCATGCCAACAAGCGGGTCACCAACGTGCGCAAAAACCTCGGCGGCGCGGCGCACCAACTTGCCGAGCGGGTTGAGCACGGCGTGGAGCAGGGCAATGCGCAGTTATCGCACCTGCGCGAGAATATTGCCGAACAGGGCACCGAACAGCTCACTCATCTGCGCGAAGCATGGCCCGAGCCGAAAGAGCGCAGTTGGATCGGGCCAACCCTGATTGGCTTCCTGTTTGGCTTCGGTTTTGGTTTCCTGGCCGGGAAGAATGGGAAGTAACGCATCCGGCATACGCCAGTATGAATGCGTATTCCGTAGATTGTGATCCGTGTATCCTCACCCTCATCAATCCACGCATTTCACGGCAGGCGTGTCACCGGTTCCATCGACACGCCTGCCGAACCTCAACCTGAATCATCCATTGCCCCTGACTGCGTATTCGGCTACAATTTCCTTATGTGCGCCAATGTGAGTTGATGAAACACATTGCGTTCGAAGTAGCCGAGCACTAATCGACGCGACCTTGGCCGCTTTCGACGTTCGTTTGGCTACCCTCAAATGGCGCTTTAATGTCCCCAAGAAAGTTCGCTTATGGAACACGAACTCGTGCGACCGAAGGCGCCGCAGGCCCATGGGGTGGTCGATACGCTGTCAGAGCCGGCCTTCGATGACCTGGCACGGCTCGCAGCCTATGTGTGTGCAACGCCGATCGCCGTTATAACCCTGAGCGATGCAACCCACCAGTGGTATAAGTCGGTCATCGGCATGCCATACCGCGCTTCTGAACACGCGAGCGCTTTTTGTGCCTCCACGATTGCGAGCGCTGCACCTACGATCATTACGGATGCACGCGACGATCCGCGCTTCGCCCACGATCCATTAGTCATCACGCCGCCAGGTATGCGCTTCTATGGCGGTGTGCCGATCAGAGCGCCGTCCGGCTCGTGTATCGGCGCGCTGGCGGTGCTGGATCGGGTGCCACGCGAGCTGAGCGCGTCCCAAATCGAGCATCTGCACATGCTCGCGGCCCAAGTAACGGCCCAACTCGAATTGCAGCGCGAACGCCAAGAACGCCGGCTGGCGGAAGAGCAGCAGCACCCCACCCAGCAGCGCGCCGCTGAGCAACGCCTGCACCAGGCCCTGGATCTACTGCGCATCGGCGGCAAGTTAGGTCAGATCGGGGGTTGGGCCACCGATCTGGCCAAGAATGAAGTCTATTGGTCCGATGAGATCTTTGCCATTCTGGAGTGGGAAACCGCCAATCCACCCTCCCTCGAACACGCACTCGATCTCTATCCGCCTGAATGGCGGGGCAAGATTCGCGCCGCCATTCAGGCGTGCGCGCGCGATGGAACACCCTTTGACCTGGAACTCGAACTCCTGACGGCAAAACAGCGCCGGCTCTGGGTACGCGCACTGGGTGAAGCCGAGCGCGCCGCCGATGGCACGATCACGCGCGTCGTCGGCGCCTTGCAAGATATTTCCGAGCAGAAACACACTGAGGCGGAGTTGCAGCGCATTGCCGCCCAACTCAGCGCAAGCGCTGAACGCTTCCGCTTGGTTGCGCAGGCCACCGCCGACGCGATCTGGGATTGGAATTTGCTCACCGATGGCGTCTGGTGGAACAGCGGCATGCAAACGCTTTTCGGCTACCCGCCTGAAGAACTCGAGCAGGGTTTGCAGGCGTGGGTGAGCCACATTCACCCGGAAGATGCGCCCCGCGTGCTGCAGCAGATTCAAGAATGTATCGATGGCGCCGCCAATGAATGGGAGAGCCGCTATCGCTTTCAGCGCAAAGATGGCACGTATGCCCAGGTGATCGACCGCGCCTTTGTGCTGCGTAACCCGGCCGGGCAAGCCCTGCGCATGATGGGCGGTATGAGCGATATTACCGAGCAGGTAGCCCTTGAGGAACAACTGCGTCAGGCTCAGCGCCTTGAAGCGGTTGGGCAGCTTACCAGCGGCATGGCCCACGATTTTAATAACCTGCTTACGGTCATTCTGGGCAATGCCGAACTGATCCAGGAAGAACTTGTCGATGTGCCCCGCCTGCGCCTGCTGGCCAAGATGATCGCCAGTGCCGCTCAGCGCGGCGCCGACCTCACCCAACGCCTGCTGGCCTTCGCGCGCCGTCAGACGCTCGACCCACGCCCCGTTGATGTCAACAGCTTGATTAGCGGTATGGACGTTCTCTTGCGCCGTACGCTCGGCGAGCATATCGAGATTGAAATGGTACTTGCCGCTGATCTTTGGCCGGCGCTCGTCGATCCGGTTCAACTCGAAAGTGCGCTGCTCAATCTGTGCATCAACTCCCGCGACGCCATGGCTAACGGCGGCCGCCTCACCATCGAAACCGCCAATACGCACCTTGATGAGGATTATGCCAGCCAGCATGCTGAGGTTCAAGCTGGTCAGTATGCTTTACTGGCCGTCTCCGACAACGGCATCGGTATTGAACCCAAGAATATCGCACACGTATTCGAGCCATTTTTTACCACTAAAGAACAAGACAAAGGCAGCGGCCTCGGCCTCAGCATGGTCTATGGCTTCATGCAACAATCGCTTGGGCATATTAAGCTCTACTCCGAACCTGGTCACGGTACAACCCTCAAGCTCTATTTACCCCATGCGGGCAGTGCGCATCCGCACATACTCGAGCGCCTACCGGGGGATCATGCCGGAGGCATTGAGACGATTCTGTTAGTGGAAGATGACGCGCTGGTACGCAAATATGCCCAGCGCCAACTGGAGAGTCTGGGCTATACCGTTGTCGCAGCGGCAAACGGCCCCGAGGCGCTGATTCTGATCAATGAGCGTACAGATATCGGATTGCTTTTCACCGATATTGTGATGCCCGGCGGGATGAGCGGCCGCGAATTGGCCGATCAGGCGCGGGCGCTCAAGCCGCATTTGAAGATTCTCTACACCTCGGGGTATACCGATCATTCGATCGTCCATCATGGTCGGCTCGATCCCGGCATTCAACTACTGAGTAAGCCCTACCGGCGCGCTGAATTAGCCCGCAAAGTGCGCGATGTGTTGGAACACCCGACTGATTAACGTCAGGGATAGCCCCATGGACGATCCCAAATCTTCTCATCAGCGGTTGCTCATCCTCGACGATGACCCTATGACCGGACAGACGATTATGTCGATTGCGGAGTTTGCCGGGATCGATGCGCGGTTCACGCCCAGTCCGACGGAGTTCTTCCAGCTCGTTGATCAGTGGAATCCAACCCACATCGCCATCGACCTGATTATGCCCGAGATGGACGGCGTGCAGGTGATGACCCAACTCGCCCAACACCAGTGTACGGCCCAGATCATCATTACCAGCGGCGTCGGCACGCGCGTGCTTGAAGCCGCCGGGCGCTCGGCGGCGGAACACGGCTTGAATATCGCCGGTGTGCTCGCCAAGCCCTTCACGCCGGCCAGCTTGCGGCGCCTGCTTGCCGATGCGGGGCCGCCGGTTGGGCGCCGCAACAAGGCTGCACCGCCCGTCGCAGCGCAGGAAGCGGAACTTTCGGCAGCGACATTGCACGCGGCGATCACGAGTGGAGCGATTAGCGCATACTACCAACCAAAGATCGATTGTATTACCGGGACGCTGGCCGGGTTTGAAGTGTTGGCGCGTTGGACCGACCCAGTGTTGGGGCCGATTCCGCCCACCCGCTTCATTCCCCTCGCGGAAAGCGTAGGGCTGATCGACGAACTCACCTTGCAGATCCTCCATGAGGTATTGCCCTGGTTCGTACCGCTTGCGCACAGCTACGTGACCCAACCGCTTGCGCTGCCGCTGCATCTCGCAATCAATATCTCGGCGCGCACCCTGAGCAATACAGCGCTCTTTGAGCGCTTGCGCGCTGAATGTCAGGCCATGCAGATCGATCCGGAGCAATTGACGTTTGAACTGACCGAAACCAGTGCAATGGAGGATCCGACGGCATCGCTCGATCTCCTTACCCGCCTGCGTATGCACGGTTTCCATCTCTCGATCGATGATTTTGGCACCGGCTTTTCATCAATGCTACAACTCGTCCGGCTGCCCTTCTCGGAGATCAAAGTCGATAGATCGTTCGTAATGACCGCAATGACCTCACAGGAGTCGCGCACGGTGATCAAGTTCATCGTTGATCTCGGCCATAGCCTGGGGTTGCGCTGCACGGCTGAAGGGGTCGAAGATCTCGCGACGCTGGCCTATTTGCAGCAGATCAACTGCGACCTGGCGCAGGGTTTTGCGATCGCCCGGCCGATGCCTGGAGCGGAGGCCTTGCATTGGGTTCAGGACTATCTGGTTAAATAATCAGGTTTTCCCATCACGCCCGCGCCGCACGATAGCGCCGGATCAGGTTATTCGTCGAGCTGTCGTGGGCGAGTTCGCGGTCGCTGGAGGCGCTGAGTTCAGGCGCGATCCGGCTGGCAAGCACTTTACCCAACTCGACGCCCCACTGATCAAAAGCGTTAATGTCCCAGATCACGCTCTGCACGAAGACGCTGTGCTCGTAAAGCGCCACCAGCGCGCCAAGCACGGCGGGCGTCAGCCGTTCAGCCAGGAGCGTTGTGCTGGGACGGTTGCCGGCGAAGGTTCGATGCGGCACCAACGCCGCGCTCATGCCCTCGGCGCGCAGCGTCTCGGCGGGCTTACCAAAGGCCAACGCCTCGGCCTGCGCAAACATATTCGCCATCAGCAGATCGTGATGCGGGCCAAGCGGGTTCAAGCTGTGGCAGAAGCCGATAAAGTCGCACGGGATCAACCGGGTGCCCTGGTGGATCAGTTGGTAAAACGAATGCTGGCCGTTCGTGCCCGGCTCGCCCCAGTAGATCTGGCCGGTCGGGTAATCCACCGCCGCGCCGTCCAGGGTTACGCTCTTGCCGTTGCTCTCCATCGTTAACTGTTGCAGATAGGCCGGAAAGCGCTTGAGGTACTGATCATACGGCAGCACAGCCTGAGTAGCGGCGTCGAAGAAGCTGGTGTACCAGACACCGAGCAAGCCGTGCAGCGCGGGCAGGTTCGCTGCGATTGGCGCGGTGCGGAAATGCTCGTCCATGGCGTGGAAACCGGCGAGCAGTTCACGGTACTGCTCGGCGCCGATTGCAATCATCGTCGAGAGGCCGATTGCCGAAGTCATCGAGTAACGCCCGCCGACCCAATCCCAGAAGCCGAACATATTTGTCGGGTCGATACCGAACTTTGTCACCTCGGCGGCATTGGTGCTCACGGCTACAAAGTGACGCGCCACAGCAACTTCGTCGTCTAGGGCGTCGAGCAACCAGGCCCGCGCCGTCCGCGCATTGGTCATCGTTTCCTGGGTAGTGAAGGTTTTTGAGGCGACGATGAACAGCGTCGCACTTGGGTCGAGATCGCGCACCGTTTCGGCGAAGTCGGTGCCGTCGACATTGCTCACAAAGCGCATGGTCAACTGACGCGCGCTATAGTTGCGCAGCGCTTCGTAGGCCATCACCGGGCCGAGATCGGAGCCGCCGATGCCGATATTCACTACATTGCGAATAGGCTTGCCGGTATGACCGAGCCACGTGCCAACGCGGAGTTGTTCGGCGAAGATCGCCATGCGGTCGAGCACGGCATGCACCTCGGGCACAACATTGACGTCATCGACCAGAATGACCGCATCGCGGGGGGCGCGCAACGCGGTGTGCAGTACAGAGCGATCCTCGGTAGAGTTGATCTTCTGGCCGCTGAACATCGCCTCAATCCGCTCATCGAGGCCGCAGGCCGCAGCCAACTGCGTCAGCAGATCGAGCGTTTCAGTCGTGATCCGATGTTTGGCGAAATCCATATACAGGCCGGCGGCCTCGGCGGTAAAATGTTCGCCACGAGTTGGATCTTGAGCGAACAGGTCGCGGAGGTGCAATGGGCGGATCGTCGCGGCGTGGTCGGCAAGCGCACGCCACTCGGGGCGCTGCGTCAGTGTAGCGGGTGTCGTAGCCATGTCCGGGCTCCTTCCTCGCGCAGTTAGATACCGGGAATGGCTGCATTATAAGAGATTATGCGGGGCTGGGTTGACGACTTTGTCGAAAAATCAGCGTACGAACACCCTGAACTTACTGCAATGCGTTCTAAGGCGGGCGCCCCGACGCGTTGCGACTCATTGTTTCCAGCGGCTGGGGATTGCGCACAATGTAATTACGAAGAGCATTCATTGCGCGTGCGTCGCGTACAATGCGCTCGTAGTAGTCACGCTGCCAGAGTCGGCGTGAGAATGAGGGCCAGGCTTGGGTCCGTACGCCGACACGGAGGAATGGTGGGAGTTCTTGTCGTTCCCGCGCAGGCGGGCGCGACGTGCAAATGGCGTCATGCCTCCCGTTTCAGACCGCTTCTCAGGTTGGAAGAGGTGCGCGGCAACGGCGAGGCGGTGCAATGGGCGGAGCAGCAATGGATAGGCGTGGCGGGCGTGTCCTGCGCTGCGCGATCTACGCTCCTCAAAGCGCCGCTCTCCCGCTCTCTCGCTTTACCGCTTTACCGCTCTAATCAAGGAATTCTTATGCGTGATCTCTTACCCACCGCCGCCGAGCGCGCCGCTGCATACCTGGCAAGCCTTAGTGATCGCTCCGTCTTCCCAGCGACTGACGCGATCGCTCGCCTGAACGAGCTCGCCGGCCCCTTGCCTGCCGGCCCCAGCGATCCCGCCGAAACGTTGCGCTGCCTCGACACGATCGCCGGGCCGGCCACGGTTGCCTCAGCCGGCGGACGCTACTTCGGCTTCGTCACCGGCGGCACGCTGCCCGCTGCCCTCGCCGCCAGCATTCTGGCCGCCGCCTGGGATCAGAACGCCGCGTTTTATGTTATGTCGCCGGCCGGCGCCGCTCTAGAGCAGATCGCCCTCGACTGGCTCGCCGATCTGCTGGGCCTGCCCGCTGACTGCGCGGGCGCGCTTGTTACCGGGGCAACCATGGCCAATTTTACCGCGCTGGCCGCTGCGCGCCGGGCGCTGCTGCTGAAACGCGCCTGGGATGTCGAGCGTGATGGGCTGTTCGGCGCCCCACCGATCACCGTAGTTGTCGGTGCGGAAGTACACGTGAGCGTACTAAAAGCGCTTGGCCTGCTTGGCCTCGGTCGCGAGCGCGTGGTGCGGGTGCCCATCGATGCGCAGGGCCGTATGCGCGTCGATGCCCTGCCCCCGCTCGACGAGACGACGATCCTCTGCCTCCAGGCCGGTAACGTCAACACCGGCGCCAGCGATCCGGCGCACGAGCTCTGCGCCAAGGCGCACGCAGCCGGCGCGTGGGTGCATGTCGATGGCGCGTTCGGCCTTTGGGCGGCCGCCAGTCCCGCCTATGCTTACCTTGCCGACGGCTTTGGCGCAGCCGATTCCTGGGCCACCGACGCCCACAAATACCTCAATGTCCCCTATGATAGCGGCGTGGTTTTCTGCCGCCATCCCGAGCATTTGCGCGGCGCGATGATGATGGGCGCCGCATACCTCCAGGCCACCGATCAGCGTGAAGGCGCCCACTACAGCCCTGAACTCTCGCGGCGCGCACGCGGCAGCGAGATCTGGGCCGCACTACACTCGCTGGGGCGGAGCGGGGTGGCCGAACTGATCGAGCGCACCTGCCGCCACGCCCAACGCTTCGCTGCCGGGCTCCAGGCTGCGGGCTATACCGTGCTCAACGACGTAGTCTTGAATCAGGTGCTGGTGAGCTTCGGCGACGATGCGCGCACCCGCGAAGTTGTCGCCGCCGTGCAGGCCGAAGGTACCCTCTGGGCCGGCTCGACAGTCTGGCAAGGGCGTACCGCAATGCGGATCAGCGTCTCGTCGTGGGCAACTACCGAAGAAGATGTTGAGCGCTCGCTCACGGCATTATTGCGCTTGGGGGGCGTGAAGGCATAAGGGCGGGTAGGCGACCACATTGGGTCGCCCCAACGGCGGGCGGTGTAGCGACGGGTGGCCTGCAATGTGGATTGCGCCCGTTGGCTTCGGCTTTCCCGCTGCTTACCCAAGCGACGGCACGCGCGCGCCGACCGACGCGCCGAGGCGACGGAAAGGCTCGGCCATCTGTTCAAGGCGGGCTTCCAGCGCCGGGTCGGGGGTAAGGTTCTTCGTCTCAGCGTGATAAGTGGCAATGATCGCCGCCATCGCGAACGAGTCGCCGACGGCAACCTTCACCAGATAGGCCAGCACCAACATGGCCACAACCGCCCATGCAGCAACTGTGGTTGTTACCGTCGCCGAGAGCAGTAAGCCCAATGGGGCGGCAAGCAGCACCACAACCACTACGAACGGCACATAACTGAGCAGCATCAGCGCCACGGCGTTCGTCAACAGCGGACGCCAGGCCTGCGCGTAGAGCACAAGCCCCTCGCGGGCGCAATCGGCAGGGCTTTCGGCGCGCTCCCAGAACGTCCGCGCCAGAATCGCCTCATCGATATAGTGCGTCGCAAAGCGGATCACCCGGTTCACCACATTGGCCAACTGGCGCAAGGTATCGCCGGGCAGCCAGTTGGCCACATTGGAAACAGTGCGGGTGAAAATCCGGATCGTGGCGTTCACCAGTTCATCGACAACAAACATCGCGCTCACCTGGCCGAAGCGCTCAGTCACCTGGGCACGCCCCCAGGAAAGCTGGCCGTGGCCTTCAGGCAACCGCCCATTCACGATTAATTCAGCCAAAACCGCAATGTGCGCCGCCTTGATCAGATAGAGCACATACCGATTGGCCAGGCTATAGAGCGGTATCGTGGCGCCCAGGCCGATCAGCGCGGCGATTATGCCCACCGCCGGATGGATGTTCGCCAGCAAGGCGGCAAGGCCAAAGACAAGCCCAAAATAGATGATGGCAACCAGCCAGAACACGAGCGATACGCCAAGGCGCACCAGCAGGATCGGTGTGGTCTGAAGCAGCAATTTGAGGGCGGTACCGAGACGTAGCGATTGCAGATTCATCAGGCGCTCCTTGGGGTAGATTGAACTTCCACTCTACCAAGGTACGCTTAGAAGCAGCAAGAGTTTCATGCAACTCTCTGGCGCCTGCCGGCTTACGTCGCCTGATGATCGAGCAGAATCGTCTCGACATTGCGGATATGCACCAGGCTGTAGGCGCCAAAAGCCGTAGCAATGCCCACGAGCCCGGCAAAAAAGAACATCAAGCCCATCCCGGCGCCCGGCCCTACCCCCACCAGCGGCCCGAAGATCGGCGTCAATCCGCCGCCGACCGCCATCGCCGGCTCAAAGACGTAATCGGCAAGCGGCGCCGCAATGATCAAACCAAGCGGAAAACTTGCCTGCGCGATCATCCGGCGTACGGAAAAAACGCGGCCCTGGATGGCCGGATCGACCTTCGCCTGCCAGATCGCCTGACTCGATCCGTCCAGAATGGGCAGCAACACACCAGTGGCGAAACTACAGGCGGCCCATGCCCAGAGATTCTGGCTCATGCCGGTGAGCGGCCCGATCACGAGGCTGCCGAGGGCAAGGCCGCCAAGCAGGCCGTGGATGCGCCGCTTCGGCCCGCCCCAGGTGCTCATCGCCAACCCGCCGAGAATGCCGCCCACGCCAAAGGCGGTAATTGTCGTTGCGAGCGCCTGGGCATTGTCGCCGCTACGCGCCAGAATGTACGGACTGATCATGCCGAAGGTGAAGGCAAACACCAGGTTGGTAATCGAAAAGGTAAGCTGCAATCCAATCAAGCTCGGTCGGGCGAGGATGTAGCGAAAGCCGTCGAGCGCCTCGCGCCAAATCGAGGGCGGTGTTTCCGGCGTTGCCGGCTGGCGCGGCGGATTGGGAATGGTGATCACCAGCAAGGAGACCAATGCAATCAGGAACGTGAACAAGTCAACCGCAAGCACACCGCCAATCCCGACAACGCCAAGCAGCACTCCGGCGATAATCGGCGCGCCGACGGTGGAACCGGCGTTCGCCAGGCCCATCATGCCATTTGCACGCCCATAATGCTCCTTCGACATGAGCAAGGTGATCGCTGCCGAATAGGCCGGCCATTGGAGGGATTGGAAGATGCCTACCCACATGGCGGAGGCATATAAATGCCAGATCTGGAGCAGATCGGCGAAATAGAGCAGCAGAATAACCAGCGTGGCGATCCCACTGGCGGCGTCGCTGAGGATCAACGTCAGTTTGCGATCCCAACGATCGACCAGTGCGCCGGCCAACGGGCTGATGAACAACCCCGGCCCGGTGGCAAAGACGGCAATCAGCGCCAATGCCGTCGCTGAACCGGTTATCTGCCAGGCCCAGATGCCCAGCGCAAACTGGGCCATGCCCGAACCGATCAGCGAGACAAACTGCCCAAACCAGAACACGTTAAAGGCAGCCATGCCGGTGGGGCGTTTGAGTGCGAGTTGCACAGGGAGGCCTTTCGCGAAGATCAGCGATGGTTAAGGTACGCACAATGGTTTGATGTTGCGTATTGCGTTGCGTATGATACCAATTACTGATGCCGATGTCGCATGAGCAGAGACGACAGACCACCGACGACCGACGACATACGCTCCGTCATCGGTTGTCCGTCGTCCAATGCGGCGCGTGCAATTGGAAACGGTATGACAGTATGCCCAACGTCACGATGCAACCCGCAACCCGTACTACGCACGTCCCTAATCCAGCGCATCCAGCAACATATCGCCCTCTTCCGGCGAGATCCGGCCTTCGGCAACCATCCGCAGGATTGTCTCGCGCTCTTGCGGGCTGGCCGGCTCGTAGCGTACCGCCGGCGGATCAGCCGCTGCCGATGTTTCCGGGCTGTGCTCAATCCGGATCGTCTGGCCGGTGGCTGCAACCGGCGGCACGGGCGGCACGGGCGGCACGGGCGGCACGGGCGGGGTCATGCGGCCTAGCGCACGTTCAACGGCCTCTAATGCGCCCGACAAGCCTTCGGCAGCGGCGCGCCGGGCCTGCTCTTTAATCTGCTCAACCCGCGCCGGATCGATCTCCCACTCACGGTCATTCACTACAACCCGCATGCGCACCTGCTCCTGAGCCTGATTCACCCGTTCTTGAGCGCGGCGGATCTTCTCCTCAGCCCGGCGCATCTGCTCTTCTACTTTAGCATCGATCTCCTCGCCTTGTTCATCGAGCGAAATCGCGCTGCGCTCAGACCGCTTCGCAGCTTTACCAATTCCCTTTTTTGCCAGCGCGTTGGTTACTTCTTCGGCAATCTCGCGCCCAAGCTTGCCCAACTCACGCCCCAGCTTGCCGATCTCTCGGCCGAAATCGCCAAACTCGCGCCCAAACTCGCCGCGATCAAAGCTGCTGCCGGCGCTGGAACTGCTCGCACTCGGCGCACCGCCGCCGCGCAGGCGCAGATCGCCGCCGATCTGGAGCCGCACCCCGGCTTCACCGGCGCCATACCGTAGCTCAATCTGCTTGCCGCTATCGCCAGCAGAACTGATCCCGTCGCCGCGTACATCGCCGCCGACCTGGGCCGTCAGCGTAAGGTTTGGTTCGTCGGGCAATGTGATCACTGCGTCACCGCCGACCCTGATCTGCGCACTGGTGCCGGGGGCGAAATTTGCGTATAACTGGAGATCGCCGCCGATATCACCCAGGTCTATCGTGCCGACTGCGCCTTCGCGGATGGTGCAATCCCCGCCGACAGCCTGCCCCTGAACCCGGCGCGGGCCACCCTTCACCGTCAGATCACCGGCAACATTGCCGATGATTAATGCGGCATCCGGCCCGGCACTAATCAGGCAATCACCGGCAACTGCAGCCGTTTCCAGGCGCGCCGCAACACCACTGGCCTCCAGATCGCCCGCCACAGCGCCTACAACCAGATCCGGTACGCCTTCGCTGCTCAAATCGCCGTCAACGCGGGCAATTTCCGCTTCAGCAACACCCACCAGGCGTAGATCGCCGGCTACTTTGTTGCGAATGCTGAGCCGTGGCGTGATCCGGAGATCTGCATCGCCATGCACTGTGTCCAACGTAATCGCTTCGGCGATCTCCTGTGCCAACAGGTCGCCGTCAAGCGTTTCCAGGCTCAAGATACGCACGCCTTCGATGCGCGCATCGCCCGCGCAGTGCTCGATCTGCACATTGGTGCGCGCCGGCACGTGGAGCGTCAGGTCGTCGTTCACGCGCTCAATCGTGAGCATGTCGCCTGCGTGGAACAGGGCCGGCTGATCGTCATCGCTGAACACTATAAGCGTCGGCTCATCGTGAACGCTGATCGTTAAGTCGCCGGAAAGCTGGATGATCCGCACCTGTGGTGCAGCGCCGGCGGAAAAGCTCTGCTGAGTCATCAAACGGGCTCCTTCCTCAGTCAACAATAATCTCGACCCGCTCGCCTTCGTCCAGGTCTTGCCACTCCAGCAGGCGTCCGGTAGCGCCGCGTTGAATGTTGCGCACCAGATCGTCGAGGGCGGTACCGCTAAGTTGCGGCGCAAGGCGGGCGCCAAGGCGCAGGCCGACGTTAATCAGGCCTACTGGAATAGTGACATTGGCCTTTGGTCGGTTCGTTTGCACATCGATCACTCTGATCCGCACCAACCGCGACCGGGCGCGCTCAACACTGCGCGGTTCGGGGCCGAGGGCGTCGAGAAGTTGGGCGGCATCGGCAGCCGAAACTTGCCCGGCTTCGACCATATACAAAATGCGGTCACGTTCGGAAGTACTCATAGTTTAGTTCACAGTTCTTCAGACGACCGACGACCGCCGACCGACGACCGCCGACCGCCGACCGCCGACCGACGACCGCCGACCGACGACCGACCGCAGAAGCTCGTCACTGGTCTCTCAGCCCTCAGCCCTCAGCCCTCAGCCCTCAGCCCCCGTCACTCACCCACGTAGGAGCCGCATTGCATCCTCAACCGAGATCTCCTTGGAGGCGAGGCGGTCGAGCACCTGGCGGCGATCAACCAGGCCGTTGGTTTCCGGCGTACCGCCAAGTGCAGTGACAATCTCGTCGAGGCGTGTGCGGGCTGTATTGTAGGCGACGGAGAGCTCGGCGGCGAGTTTTTGCACATTGCCGCGATTTTTCACCAGCAGTTCGACAAATTCAAGCTGTTCAACCGTCAGCCGTCCGATCCAACCGAGGCTGAATTGGCCTTCGATCACAATGCCGCTTGCGGGGCATTCCAGGCGCGTGACGAGCAACTCACCGCCACTCACCGGGTCGCGCGTAATAATCCGATGCATACAAACCCTCCTTATGAATAGCGCAAGTCGGCGCCGGTGCGGGCGTCGGGACGCCTGGCACCATATACCATCAGGCGCGTGCCGAGGTGCAGCAGCAGCCGGCCCAGCCACCGAGCCGGACGACGCAGCAGGCTGCGCTGAAAAACCGGCGTCATACCTACCAACCGCTGCAACTCCTGCGCGCGCTGCTCGCGCTTCCCTGGCAACGCGGTTAACGTCTCGTGGGTGTAGATCTCACGGTACATGGCGACCCTCCTTGGTTCAGCAGTCAAGATCTGGCCAGATCATATTTATCTCATTGGCGTTTATTGCTATTTGCATTGGCAATATTAGTATATGTATGAGCAATTGTCAATGATTTTGCTAAATATTGCTATTGGATTGGTGCTTTTTGATATTATGACGGGCGGGGCGGGGGCAATGCTTTTGGGGGTAGGTTTTTTACCGGATCGCGTTCTGATGCACTATTCCCCGCATCCCC
>JBBRUG010000125.1:0-15419 GCA_038247995.1 Chloroflexales bacterium
AGATCAACACCGCAGTTCTTAGCCGCCTACTCGCCCCATCGGGCAGTCGGGCAGTCGGGCAGTCGGGCAGTCGGGCAGTCGGGCAGTCGGGCAGTCGGGCAGTCTGACAGTCGGGCAGTCGGGCAGTCGGGGCAGTCGGGCAGTCGGGGCAGTCGGGCAGTCTGACAGTCGCTTTACCGCTCATGCCACTGGTACCAGGGTACTGTATGTGTCCGTAAATTGGTGGATTATAGTAGAAATACAACCTACTACACCAGTGTACGCCGATCCGTATATTTACATTCCCAGTGGCGTTGCTTGTTCTGGCCGGCGTACAGGCGCAGCCGCTGCTGATGCCACAGTTGTACCTACCGTTGGCCAGCGTGCCGGGGCCAACCTGGACGCCTGAGCCGCCTGCATCGGCGACGGCCAGCATTCCCCCTACCAGCACGGCGACGGCCAGCGCAACGACTACCAGTACGGCGACGGCCAGCATTCCCCCTACCAGCACGGCGACGACCGGCGCAACGACTACCAGTACGGCGACGGCCAGCGCAACGACTACCAGTACGGCCACGGCCAGTGCAACGCCGACAGTTAGCCCCACCAACGCGCCGGCTACGGCGAGGGTAAGCGGTAGTGTCCGGCTCCGTCCGGTTGCGGTCGCGTATGAGCACACTGCACCAAAGCCGCAGCGCTATGTGATCATCCTCGATGTGAGCGGTTCGCAAAATATGAATTTGCTTGGGCAGGGTTGGCGGAAGGGTAGAGTGACGCAATGCGCTCCTGGATCTCCCGATGCGCCACCCAGCCAGGATTGCGGCCAGCCTTTCCATGCATGGCCGGCGGTTGAAGAGCGGCGGATCTATGTGCAGAAGCAGGCGGCGCTCCGCTTGATCGGCGGGTTGAATATGCCGGGGAACGCCGGATACGATGCGGAACGTCCGCTGGATCAGGTGTTAATTCTGGCCTATACCCACCAATTGATTAGATCTGGGCCATTGGATTTTAGTGATGCGCTCGCAAGTGATCCGTTCGTGTTGACCGAGGCGGTGCTCCAGGCCGGCAGGGCTCAGGCAGACCCATATCTTGCTGAGGGAAGTACCAATTGGGCACTTGGCTTGTATGCGGCGACGCAACTCATTGACGCTGTTGCGCCGACGGTTGAATTTGGCGGGACGCGCTATAGCTATGACGAGCGGGTAATCTTCGTCACCGATGGACCATCGAAGCTCTTCTTCAGGCCCACCAGTCCGACGATCAGCGCCGGTCAGAGCAGTATGAACACGTATCCGGCGGGTAGTTACTGCCGGAGCCTGGGAGCTGCGGTGGTTGAAAACGCCGCCTGCCAGACGACGGAAGTGGGCGGGACGTATAACGGAATGGATCGCCCGATCACGCAGGCAGTCCGGATCAGCCGTGAGCTGCTCCAGGCGTTGCCGGAGCGTTCGGTGCGCGTCTTTACTGTGGGCATGGGGTATTTCGACGCTTTGGGCCTCGCCGACGGCGTGGCGAGTATGCCGGCGCACGCGTTCTTCGCTCAGGAGTTGGTGCGCGATGCGAACGGTGTTACGAATATCGATCAGATCTTCGACGCCATTGCAGCGCAGACGAGCACCGTTACCTGTCAGCCAAGCAGCGCAACCGAGTGGGTGGAGCAGGTAGCTGAAGCGAACCTGCCGGTCGATGCTGGACTACCGCCGGGAACGCTTGGCACGATCCTTCTCACAAGCCAGAGCAGCGATGCACAGTACGAAGCGCCAATTCTGCGCGACCCCACAACAGGTACGCTGAGTTTCCAGTTCAGTGAGGTGCCGCAGGGCATATACACGCTCACTGCCGTCGGCTTTTATCGTGGCGACGACGGCGTGACCCGGCAGTATGCTGAGTTGCTGGCGAACGAGCAGGTTGTGAACCAGCTTACAGTCTCCATTACCGGCCCTGAAGTTGATCTCGGCATGCTTTCGTTCGTGTTTACCGAAGACGTGTGTGCGGTCTGACAAGCTCAAAAGCGGCGGTAGTGCAATAGGACAACACTTTTTACGCCTTGCTGCCAATTCGGCTGAGCGTGGTGTACAATACAGGGTATTCTTTCCATATGCGCGATCAGGTCATCGCTGCTACTTTGAATAGGCGCTCAGAGCTGTCAGACTGTCAGACTGTCAGACTGAATCCATATGACCACACTCGGCGGCGGCACCAAACGTAGTTCCTGGCTGACGTTCCGGCGGCGCTTGCTGCTGGTGCGGGCGTTGCTGCGCGGCCCGGCGACGAGCGCCGAGCTGATCGCAGCGATCAATGCGGAACTCGGCGAGCAGGGCTACCCTGAGGCGGCCGCCGCAGCGCTCAAGCACGACTTCGACGCGCTCAAGGGTGAGTATGGCTGTCAGATTACCTACGACCGGGTGGGGCGGCAGTATCACCTAATCGATCTCGGCGAACTGGCCCTGCTTGATCTGCCCGATGCCGCAATGGAAGCGCTGGCTTTTCTGGAGGCGAGTTTCCCTGCCGGCGGCGATCTTCCCGAGCATGCCCATCTGCGGGAACTGCTCGACCGGATTGTATTGCTCTTGCCGCCGGCGCGCCAAGTTCAGCATGGCAAGCGGCGGAGTGCGATGCGCCTGGGCGTCGGTGTGGGCGGCGGGCGGATCGACCCAGAAGTGCTCGCACGCGTCAAGCAGGCGATTACGGCCCGGCGCGAGTTGCGCTTCGGCTACCTGGGCAATGCCGACGACGCAACGCCGCGCATGCATCGGGTTGCCCCCTATGGAATCACTTTTCGGCCGGAAGGCCATGGCTACCTCGACGCGACGCTGCTTGACGTAACGCCGGTAGGCGGCGAAACGCAGCACGCCGCGATCGACTACCGGCTCGACCGGATTGTGGCCGGTAGTGTTGAGGTGCTGCCGACCATGTTGCCGCCATTGCGCCCCACTCCGCGCCCTTATGCGCTGCATTACACGCTCGCGCCGCCGGTGGCGCGCCGGCGTGATGTGGCGGCCTACTTCCCCGAAACCCAGATCACCTACCACGCCGACGGCAGCGCCACAGTCACCGCCACGATCACCAATCTCTGGCAGGCGCGCCAGATCCTGTTGCGCTACGGCGATGCCTGTACGGTAGACGCCCCGCCCGAACTGGTGGCGCTCTTGCGGCGCACGGCTGAGGGCTTGATGCGGCTCTATGGTGAGGCGGGCTGAGTCCGCAGATGACGCAGATTGCGCAGATGCCCACGCCGCAAGCCCGACGGCTCCTCCCCTGGGCGCAGCGCTCGGTGATTGTACGTATTGCGTATTGCGCACGACGATGCCTGGATACGCAATACGCCCAATCCTGGCTAAACCTCAGCCCTCCGCCTTCAGCCCTCAGCCTTCAGCCCGCTTCGCATCGCCCGCGCTGCAATAGCTACCCGACATGTGGACAGTGTGGGCTACTTTCAACTCAGCTTCGGCGTCGTTGCTGCGTAGCGGGCGGTAGGCGGGGTCGATCTTCCAGGTGAAGCCGGATCCTGTCGGATTCTGCTGCGCGTAGGCATGCAGGCCCAGCGGGATCAGGCGCAGACGCCGGTCGATCCATTGCGCATCCCACGGCCCATCCTCAAGAATCTCCTCGACGGATCGGAACTCATAATACATCGTTCGGCGTAGCCCCTTGCCCGCAATGCGCGGCGAGCCATGCACGACCATCACATTGTGCAAGAGCACATCGCCGGGCTCCATTGTCACCTCGATCGCATCAGGGTGCTCCCAGCCATATGCATCGGTGAGCGCACAGATATCCTGGCGCGTCGTATGGCTGCCGGGAATGACCCGCAACGCGCCGGCGCCCTGGTGCGATGGATCAAGGTAGAGGTCGAAATTAAAGATCCGATGCTTACGGGTGGGATGCACGGCATCCTGATGCCAGGGGATCTGCTCACCGTCGCCGGCCTGCTTAAACACCAGCGACTCGTACGTCGGCACGAAGTTCGGCCCGCAGAGGCTTTCGGCAACGGCAAGCACTTGCGGCGCGCCGAGCAGTTCAAGCGAGGCGACCTGGCCTTTGTTATGCAGGTAGTTTACGCGGAACAAGGCCGGGCCGGTGGGGCGTGCGGCGAAGTTGTAGTCATCGCCGGCCGCTGTCGGGTGGACGTGTGAACCGTCGGCAATCCACGCGGTACTGGCGGCCTGGAGGCGCTGGAGCAGTTCGGTCGGGATCCAGTTACGCAGGACAAGATAACCATTGGCATCGTAGAAAGCGAGCTGTTCCGCAGTAAGGTGATCGGCGCTGCGCGGTGCATCGGTGGGCATACCGAGCATTGGTGGTTCGACCAGGTGCGTCATTGCAAGCTCCTGTTAGCAAAGCGGAAGCGTGGTAGGATCGTAGCATAGAATTCAGGATTCAGGATTCCGGGGGGTGGGTGCGGGGCGTGACCTGCCCGTGCAATGCGGGGCGGGGCCCCGAACGACCACGTTGGGTCGCCCGTACGGGCGGGGCGCAATGGAGGGGCGGACCCGTGTTTCCGCCCATTGAACGGTATGAATATGCGCATCATTTTAACACTAGGGATGATCTGGTTATTGGCGGCACTATTGGCCGGGTGTAGCGGTGTGCCGGCCGGCCAGGCCCCAACCGAGGCGCCGGCGCCGACCCTCCCAGCAACCGCGATCCCAATGGCTATCGTGACGGCCGTGCCTAGCGCTACAGCCATGCCTTTGCCTACGGCGACGCCGTTGCCTAGCGCTACAGCCGTGCCTTCGCCTACGACAACCCCGCCATCAACGACACCTACGGCGACGCCTGCCCCTGCCCAACAACGCTTTGGCTACCCGATTGGTTGGCCGGATCGCCAGCCGGCCGACGGTTTTTTCATTCGGCACGGGTATGCTGTCGAGAATACCTGGTTCAACCCGAATTACTGGCACGCCGGTGAGGATTGGTATGCCGAAACAGGTGATACAGCGGGCGCTGAAGTATATGCCGTGGCGGCGGGCGAAGTGATGTATGTGGGGTCGAACTACCCTGGGCGCGTGGTGATTGTGCGCCACGCGGACGACCTCTTCTCGATGTATGGCCATCTCGATCCGGCAGTTGATGTCGCCGTGAGCGATAGAGTAGAACTCGGTGAGCGACTGGGTGTGGTGCTGCGCCGGGGCGACACGGTGCCGAACCATTTGCACTTTGAACTGCGCACGTTTTTTACCACGCCTGAGGTGAATGGCGCCCAGCCGCGCTACCCATTTCGCTGCGGCGTGAATTGTGCGCCCGGCCCAGGCTACTGGCCGATCGGCGCGCCCGATCATCCGAGCGATCAGGGTTGGCGCAACCCGCTGCATGTGATCGCCGGGCGCATGTTTGCCGCCGATGCTGCCGCGCCGCTCGGAACGGTTGTTGTGCCGCAGGAGCCGCCGGTCGCGGAGCTGCCGCTCTGGTCGGCCCCGGCGAATCGCCCCGACGCACGTCAGGTGGGTGGGCTGGCATTGACGCCGGGGCAACCATTTGCGCTGTTGGAGCTAGCTACCGGCCCGGAAGACGAACGCGGCACAAGCGCCGAGGCGTATACGCTCTGGTACCGCATTGCCCTGCCCGACGGCGGCGACGCCTGGGTGCAAGGCGCGATCGCCGACGGCTTTGAGCGAGGCGGCGATGGTCGCCCGGCGACGGTGCGGCTCACCCTACTGGTGCGCTGAATGTAAATCTTTCATTTTACCTCTGTGTGCCGAGTTGTTTTTAGCGGCGTGTTATACTGGCGCGGAGCTTCACTATGCTCTATAGCATTGTTGTTTCGTCTACCCCAGTGAGCATGCATCATGGCAATCCGTTTACCCCGCCTGCCGCTCCTCTGCGCCACCGTTTTCGGCTTAATTTTTAGCATTGCTGCCCTGCCCACCCGCGCCCAGACGCCGGAGCCGCTCGATCCCGCCGCCTTCGAATTAAACGAGATGGGGCGGATTGAAGGGGGTGTCTCCGCGATTGCCAGTGATGGCGATCTCCTTGCCGTGGTCAGTGGCCGTATGGGCATCTTCTATGATCTTAGCGATGCTACTCGCCCGCGCACGCTAAGCACGATTATACTTCCCGCCAATAGTGCTGCCGTACAAATCGGTGGCGAGTTTGCCTATGTTACCTGGGGGAATTGTTCTGAAGCAGGCGCTTGCTCCGGCGGTTTTGATGTGTATGACCTTGCATTGCCCACAGCTCCAACACGAGTCGCGCAGATCCTTACCCCTACTGAGATTTGGTATCACCTTACCCTGGTTGGCCCAACGGTCTACGCCGGATCGATTACAAATGCAAGCACCTACGTGATCGATGTGCGTATTCCTACTGTTCCGGTTATGCGAACCACAACGGATATTCTCAGTATACAGTCTGCCACATTTGTTGCGCGCGCCGACTTAGGCGGACAAGAATACAGCTATTTTATTACGCAGAATGGATTGACTATTTATGACCTTGCGGCTGAGCGGCAGATTAATCAGATTAATTTCCCTGAGACGCATGCATTTATCACCAGCATTGTGGCGGTCGATCTCCCCGATGCTCGGCATATGCTCTATCTGAGTGATCGACGTCAGGGTCTGCGCGTGATTGACCTTACCGATCCGACGGCTCCTATCGTGCATCCCACGATCAAATTATCGAACCCCCACAGCATTGTAGCTGGTTCGGGCGCTTTATATGTTGCAACAGGGGATTGGCCTGCTACATTTCAACTCTATGTGATTGATCTTGCCAATCCACTTGTTCCAACCATTTCCGGACCAATTCCTAATCGTGAACCGAGCTTACTCTTGCATTCCGGCGAGCGCTTAATCAGCGTTGATGCCCATGATGGGATTACGTTTTTAGATCTGGCTGAGCCGCTTAATCCTCAGCCGCTTGGCGCGATACCGCTTACGGCCGATAGTGGTTACGCATATACAAATGGATATGTCCTGACGTACAACACGTGGCAGGGCTTGCGCGCGCTCGATATAAGCCGACCAACGGCTGCACAGGTGCATCCCTCCGGCCTTGCTGCGACGTATGGTGCGCCGGCTACGCTTGCCGCTAGCGAGCGGTGATGCCGCTATTCTTGGTACACACACCGCAGGATGGCAACTGCTTGATGTGGCTGAACCGACAAATGTACGCCTCATCGAACAGTCGGCCTTTCCGGTCAATCTGTTTCCGCAGAGCGTTGCAATCGAGATCCGCCAAGGCGAGCGCACAGCGTATCTTGTTTCAGTCTGTGCACAGCTTTTGGCGCCCTGCTCTGATCCGCCTGAGTTGCGGATCGTCGACATCACGGATGTTAATCAACCCATAATCCGCAACAGCATGATATTGCCGCCGGGCGGCACACCGACTGCTGTTGCGGTTCACGCCGGTTATCTATATCTGGTAAGGAGTGAGCCTGCGGCTAACCCGATCACTCCTGGCAACGGGCGATTGCAAATCCTCGATGTTCGTGATCCCGCTGACATACCTCTGGTAAGTGAGTTGTTGTTCGTCGGCAGCCCGCGGCAAGTTGTGGCTACGGCTGACCTTGTGTATATTGCGGCACTCCAGGGGGGCTTGCATACCATTGACGTCAGCAATCCCGCTACACCGCAATTGCTCAGCACCTTCCGGACTCATCAGCAGATGCGAGTCAACGCTGTTGCCGTCGATGGCCCGATTGCATATGTTTCAACACTCTATGATGCTGACCTGTTCATCCTCGATCTACGCGATCCAGCCCAACCGCGCCTGGTTGATAAGCGGATTTTGCCCGTTGGGAGTAACGCACTGACCATTGTCGGCGATCAGTTGATTGCTTCGGGCGCGGGCATGACGATCTACCGCCGCGGGCCGCTGCCGCCCGGCGCTGTGGTTGATCTGCGCGGCGCGCCGGTGACGAATGTGAGCGTGCAATTGACCAGCGGTGCGCGCAGCAGCCTCGCCGCGGCTACGCCGTCGCGCGCCACCGATGTGAATGGTCGTTTCAGTGTGCAGGGCGCCGCAAGCGGTACGCAGGTTATGCCGAACTTTGGGGATTCCGCGTTCTGGCCGCCGGTGCAGACGGTTGCCCAGCCTGATGAAATGCTCACGTTCACGCTGCTTGCCCCGCCCGTTACGGCTGCAATCAGCGCAGACTCGGCGACAACGCTCACCCTGACCGACACGCAGGGTTTGCCGACAATGCTTACCGTGCCCGCCGGTAGTCTGAGCGGGGCGAGTGCGGTGACGCTCAGCGGGCATGCACCTACCCAAACCGACAGCTTGCAGCTCGCCGGCCAGGCCTTTGAACTGCGCCTGACCGGCACCGACGCCCAGTTTGCTGCGCCCGCAACCGTAACCGTGCCGTATAGCCGGGGCGATGTGCGCCTGATCAGCGAACGTACACAACTGGTGCTCTATCGGCAAACCGGCGCCGGCTGGATACCTGCCGAAACAGGCTGCACGGATTCCGCTGCGCAGGTTCACGATCTGGTGACGCGCACTGTCACTGCGGCAATCTGCGTTCCGGGCGTGTACGCACTGCTCGGGCCGACCGAGCGGGTGTATCTGCCGTTGCTGGCCCGCTAATGAAGATCACTCAGGCTGCTGAAGGTGTTGAGGCATTGAAGGCCGCGCCCTCTCTATAACAGTGGCATACCCGTACCCAAAACGTTTTGCACCGTGTCCTGATGCGCCATTTTTCCTTCATCCCCCAGCCCCCTGCCTCTCAGGTGTAGGGTTTTTACAGGATCGCGTCCCAATGCGCTATTCCCCGCATCCCCCCAGCCCCCTGCTCCCTCACGGGGAGCAGGGGGAGCCGCCGCAGATTCGGCGTCCTGATGCTGTCGGAAACCCCGCTCCCGCTCAGGGAGCGGGGTTTGGGGTGCGGGCTGGTGCGGCGAACGTGCCTAACTTGATGCGTATGGGCGCGCCGCTCCACGCGAAGCGGATGGCTCAATCGTTATGCTCGCCGCTCTAGATCGGTTGCATCCAAGCGGCGCGAGCGCAGCGCACCACACAGTTCAGTGCCCTCAAGGACTCAATCGTGTTGCTCAGTGATCGTTACCTGCGCCTGAAACGCTGCTACATGTTCCGCAACCCACTCGCGCATTGTGCGCATGCGTACCGGCAAAAGTTGCAGCACCTCGTCCATGGGGAACGCCAGCGTCGGTGGCTCGGCCATTTCCCAGAGCGGGCCATAGATCGCCGTAGCACCGACACCCGCACCAGGGCCGTAGACCTGATCGAGGATCGCGCCGAACTCCGCCGGCGGGATGCCGCGATAGTGGAACTCGCGTCCCAAGGCGGCACTGAACGCCTCAGCCAGTTCCGGCCCCGCTAACACCTCAACCCCGCTCACCATAAACAGTTGCCCGGCGAGTTCCGGGCGCTCTAAGCCGGCCACCATCAGCGCCGCCAGGTCGGCCGAGGCGATCCAGCCGATCCGCATTGCCGGTGGTGTGGCGTAGGGTACTTCATTGCCCCCGACCACGGCAGGCGCCGTCCACGGGCCGAGCAGGTTCTCGGCGTAGATCGTCGGCGCAAAGATGATGTGCGGCACGCCGCTAGCCTTCAGGTGCGCCGCGACAGCATTCCGCGTGTCGCCGCCGCCCGGCGCGTCGCCGCTTTCGGGTTGGAACGGCCCGCTGGTGTTCCAGACGATCAACTTTACCCCGGCATCGCGTGCGGCGTCGATGACATTGCGGCCATAGCTGAGCGCATCGGCCGGATTGGTTGCCGAGAAGGGGATCAACAATGTGACGGCATCAACCCCGGCGCTGATCGCGGTCAGCCGCGCCCGATCAGCCAGATCAGCCTCAACGACTGTGGCGCCAAGCGCAGCCAGATGGGCGGCGTTCGCCGCGTTGCGGGTCACAACTACCGGGTGATGCCCGCGCTCAAGCAACGCCGGCACCAGCGGCCCGGCCTGGCTGCCCGTCGCTCCGTATACCAGTACCCGTAAGGCGGAATGGGTTGTCATTAGGCTGCTCCTGAACACACTTCAGCAAAATGCGATGAACATTCTCACAGTTCGACTATACAAGGTACATATTGGAATAACAAGTACGCAGTTTTTTGTGGTATAGTATGGAGAATCATACTATTGGAGCAGCTCAATGAATGAGGCCCAAGCCCGCTGCCCTGTTGCGGTAACCCTCGATATCATTGGGGGCAAATGGAAGCCGTTGATCCTGTACTATCTCTTTCAGGGGACGCGGCGCTTTAATGCGCTCCGACGTATGTTGCCGCAGGTGACGCAGCAGATGTTAACCTTGCAACTGCGTGAACTCGAACGCGCCGGTGTTGTGCATCGTGAAGTGTATGCCGAAGTGCCGCCCAGAGTTGAATATTCACTAACTGAGCGTGGGCGAAGTCTGGAGCCGATCTTGCTTGCGATGTTGGCCTGGGGTGAGGCTTATCAGCAGGAGGATGGGGCGCAAGCCGTGGAACAGCGCGGCTGAAATGATCGGCGCGGCTATTCTATGGTATGCTGTGTTTGTCATTGCAATCAGAAATTTCAGGTTTGCTCGGCCTCAGGGAATAACTGGCATGATGCCGGGTATGCTGGATTCCTGGGCAGTGCAACTGGTTGTTGACGCCTGAATTCTGCCCTCTGGATATGAGGATAACTATGGAAATTGAAGCCAAATATATGGTCGATGAAGCAGCGCTCGACACGGTGAGCCATGTGCGGCAGCTTGGAGCATATGCGCTTCATCCTGCTCCCGCCGTAGAAGAGCAAGAAAATACCTACTACGACACTGCCGACGGACGGCTTAGTTCCGCCCGCTACGGCCTGCGTCGGCGCCAAGTGGGCGAGCGCAGCATGATCACGCTCAAAGGGCCTACCGACGGCAATGACGGGCTGCATCGGCGCGCTGAATATGAAATGCCCGGCGTCTCGCCCGATCCCGCTACGTGGCCGGTGGGCGTGGCGCGCGATCTGACCCTCGCCCTCACCGGCGGCGCTCCACTTACCCCGCTCTTGCGGATTAGTACTGAGCGGCGGATTTTGCACGCTGAACGCGATGGGGTGCTGGTTGCCGAGATCTGTCTTGATCGGGGCACGATCTATGCCGGTGAACGCAGCGCTCCAATCAGCGAGTTGGAGATCGAACAGCTTCCTAACGGTACCGCCGATGATCTGGCGGATCTGGCGGCTGCACTGGTGAAGGTGATCCGCTTACGCCCAGAGCCGCGTTCCAAACTTGAACGTGGCCTGGCGTTGCTCCACGAAGGAAAGCAAGTATGACGACGCTCGACACCCTATTTACCACTTATCATGTCGATCTGGCTCATGCGCGTCAGGTGGCTGATCTGGCGTTAACGCTCTTCGACGCTGTAGCTGAACCATACAATCTGCCGCCGGCGACGCGGCGGATTGTTGAGCTTGGCGCGCTTTTACATAATGTTGGCCTGACGACCGACCCGCCGACGCATCACTTAGTTGGCCGCGATATTGTGCTGCGCCAGGTGCTCGACGATTGTTCGCCGCGCGAGCAAGCGCTCCTGGCTTGTATCGTCGCCTTCCATCGCAAGAAGGCCCGCCCCGCCGCCGAGCCGGCGTATCTCAGCCTGGGCAAGAAGAACCGCGAGCTCGCCCTTCAGTTGGCCGCGATCGTGCGCGTGGCTGATGGCCTGGACTACCATCAGAGCCAGGCAACTCAACTCCGCGCGGTGACGCTGGATGCCGCCGGGGTGACGTTGCACCTGGTTGGCCCCCATGCCGCCGCCGATGGTGAACGCGCAGTCGCCAAGGCTGATCTCTGGCAGCGCGTCTTTGATCAGGCGGTGCTGGCGGAAGCGGAAATCGGCGCAGCTACGCAAGCTGAGGCAGGCGCCGCTGACACTGCTTCACCGAATGGTGCGACTCTGCACCCCTGGTATGCCGAGTCGACGGCGCCGCTGGCCGAATTGGGCCGGGTGTTGCTGCGGCGCCATTTTCGGCGTATGTTGCAGGCCGAACGAGAGGTGCGCGCCGACCGCGAGATCGAGGCCGTTCATGCTTTGCGGGTTGCCACGCGCCGGCTGCGGGCAACGCTGAAGTTGTTGGCTCCGGTCGCTCCTGCCGCCGAGGTACGTCGCTTCAGCCGGGCCGTGCAGCGGGTAGCCCAGGTTGCCGGCGCCGTGCGTGATCGTGACGTACTGCTCGTGCATCTCGACGCGGCCCAGTTGCCTGATGGGGATCAGCAGGCCGTGCTGGCCCAGGTGCGCGCCGACGTGGCCGCAGCGCGTGCTACAGCCCACGCCCGTTTGATCGCGCGCCTTGATAGTGCCGAGCACGAAGAGTTTAAGCACGCTTTTGCGGGCTTTATGAGTTCGGTTGAGAGTTGGGACAACAGCGTGCGCGTGCGCGATGTGGCCGGTAGTACGCTCTGGCAGCACTACGAAGCGCTACGCGCCCATGATCGCGGCGGGTTGCCCGGCGAGGTTGTCGAACTGCATGCAATGCGCATTGAGGGCAAACGGCTACGCTACGTGCTCGAACTGTTCACCGACACGTTCGGCGAGCGGGTTACACAGGTAGTCGAGCCGCTGATGGCGTTTCAGGATCACTTAGGCTTCCTGAACGACGCCGATGTCGCGGCCCTCATTCTCGCCGAGGATGCCGCCGCCGCCTCTGCCGATACGGTGGCGGCCTACATGGCTCTGCGCAATGCTGAGGCCGAGCGCTTGCTCAGCGACCTGCCGGCGCGTTGGGAGAAGGTCGCCAGCGCCACCTACCGCCGCCGCCTGATGGAACTCATCGTAAAACTCTAATGTCCATTCGGCTCAGCGCAGCCTTCGGCTGCGCTGAGCCGAAGCATCCCTATTCTTCCAAAGTCGAGATGTCGCCTACGTCTTGGCCGAGCGCACGCGCCTTGAGCACGCGGCGCATGATCTTGCCCGAGCGCGTCTTGGGCAGGCTTGACGTGAACTCGATCTTGTCGGGGCGCGCAATCGGGCCAAGCTCGTGCCCAACGTGAGCGCGCAATTTCTCTTCGAGTTCGTGGCTGCCCTCGAAGCCGGAACGCAGGATGACGAAGGCGTGGATGGCATTGCCCTTTATCTCGTGGGGCAGGCCGATCGCGGCCGCCTCGGCCACCGCCGGGTGGCTCACCAACGCGCTTTCTACCTCAGCCGTACCCAGCCGATAGCCGGACACCTTGATCACATCGTCCAGGCGGCCGATCACCCAGATGTAACCGTCTTCGTCTTTGCGCGCACTGTCGCCGGCGGCGTACAGCCCAGGTACTTTTGTCCAGTAGGTTTCGACATAACGCTGCGGATCGTTCAGGATCGTGCGCATCATGCCGGGCCAGGGCGTCTTAATCACCAGCAAGCCATCCTCGTTCGGCGCGCAGGGCGTCCCATCTTCGTGGATGACATCAGCATCGATGCCGAGGAAGGGCCGCGTGGCGCTGCCGGGCTTAAGCGGCACAACCGGCGTGGGCGTGATCATAAAGTGCCCGGTTTCGGTCTGCCACCAGGTATCCATAATCGGGCAGTTTTCCTTGCCGATCACGTTATAGAACCAGCGCCAGGCTTCCGGGTTAATCGGCTCGCCGACGGAGCCGAGCAGGCGCAGGCTGCTGAGATCGTGGCGCGAGGGCCAGAGCTCGCCGAAGCGCATCAGGCCACGAATGGCCGTCGGTGCGGTGTAGAGGATCGTCGTGCAGGTGCGGGCCAAGATTTTCCACCAGCGATCCGGGTAGGGGTAATTCGGCGCGCCTTCGTACATAATCGAAGTGACGCCGGTGATCAGCGGGGCGTAGACGATAAATGAGTGGCCGGTGATCCAGCCCGGGTCGGCGGCGCACCAGTAGCGATCTTCTTCTTTAATGTCGAAGACATAACGCAGTGTTGTGGCGGTGCCAACCTGATAGCCGCCGTGAGTATGCACGACGCCCTTCGGCTTGCCGGTTGTGCCCGAGGTGTAAAGGATGAAGAGCATGTCTTCGGCGTCCATCTCCTCGGTGGGGCAGGGCACATTTACCAGCGGCAGCGCCAGCATATCGTGCATCCACAGATCGCGGCCCTGCTCCATATTCACGCCATGGCCGGTGCGCTTGAATACCAGGCAGGTCTGCACGGTAGGCGTGCGTGCCAGCGCCTCATCGACGATCTTCTTCAGTTCGATAATTTTATTGCGCATGTAACCGCCGTCGGCGGTGATCAGCACCTTGCTCTTCGCATCGGCGAGGCGATCGGCGAGCGCCGCCTCAGAGAAGCCGCCATACACGACCGAGTGGGCCGCGCCGATCTTTGCGCAGGCAAGCATGCTGAACATCAATTCGGGGATGCGCGGCATATAAATGGTGACAATATCGCCCTTCTTCACACCCATGCTTTTCAGCACATTGGCGATCTTGCTCACCTCGCGGTTGAGGGCAAAGAACGAAAAAGTGCGCTGGGTGCCGTCTTCGGCTTCCCAGATCAGGGCCAGCTTGTTTTTGCGCCACGTCTTCACATGGCGGTCGATCGCGTTGTGGACAATGTTTGTTTTTGCGCCGGTGAACCACTTGAAGAAGGGTTTATTACTGTCGTCGAGCACCTTGTCCCAGGGTGCAAACCACTCTAGTTCGTTGGCCATATCGGCCCAGAACTCCTCAGGGTTAGCGATCGTCCATTGATACAGTTCGTCGTAGCTGCTAAACCCCTTGGCGCGTATATAAGCCGTGACATTTGCCTGCTCGATCATCGCGTCGCTTGGGTGATACATGTCGTTCGTCGAGGGCATCGCCACGTCGGGGCTCTCGGTCATGGGGTAACCTCCTTGTTCCACAGCAAAGCAATCCGATCCTGGGGCGTTCCAGTCCTATTTTGTTGTGCGCTTACGCGGGAATGAGTCAAGTATACCATGTGATGCTTCGGGGGCGCAGCCCCCGATCCCCCGCTGCGCAGGGTTGGTTCTTTGGATGCTGCCCCCTGCACCCCCCGCTGGAGGCCGTGCCGCCCTCCAGACCACCCCGCATGGGCGGCTGTTGCGTGCCATGTAGCCCGTTGTTCTGCCTTTACGCGCTGACGGCGCCAGATATTGGCTGGTCATAAACTCCTGACCCGCCTCAGTGCCTCAGTGGCCTCACGTGCCGCTCAGTGCGCCAGGGGCCAGGGGCAGCGTCCCGGCCGGGGGAGTCCAGAGGGGCGAAGGTTCGCCCCTTTGGCGCGGGTGGGGGGCGCGCAGCCCCGCAGCGCCTCACAAATCCCCCGTCAGAGCCTCCACCGCCTCGCGTACCATATCTACCGTGGCGTCGTCCTCGATTGTGCTCAGGTCGCCCAGGTTGTCGCCCTGATAGACGGCGCGGATCACCCGGCGCATCACCTTGCCGGAGCGCGTCTTGGGCAGCATACTCACGAAGTGTACGGCGCCCGGCGTGGCAATCGCGCCGATCCGCTCGCGTACCATCTGCTTGATCTCTTTGGCCACCGCGTCTTGCTGGGCCGGGACAATATGCTGTTTCAGCACTGCCAGCACCAGCACGCTCTCGCCCTTCAGTTCGTCCTTCACGCCGATC
>JBBRUG010000126.1:0-15275 GCA_038247995.1 Chloroflexales bacterium
CACATCGAGCAGGTCGTAGCTCCAGGCGATGGCCGCGCGGATGGTCTGCTGACGGGCCGGCAGGTCGCGCGGCCCGCCGGTGAGCAGCGCGAGCCGGCCGCTCAGGCGGGCCAGCAGCGCCTCGGGCGCGAACAGCTTCAGCCGGGCCGCCGCCAGATCCAGCGCCAGGGGCAACCCATCGAGGCGGGCGCAGATCTCAGCCACCGCCGACGCGTTCTGATTGGTCACCGCGAAGCTGGGCCGGTGCTCGGTCGCCCGCTCGATGAGCAGGGCCACCGCGGCGTACTGCGTGAGCCGCTCCAGCGGCGGTAGGGCGGTCCGGTCGGGCAGGGCCAGCGGTTCGAGCGCGACCTCACGTTCGCCGCGCAGGTGCAGCGCCTCGCGGCTGGTAGCTAACACCTTGAGCTGCGGGACCGCCGCCAGCAGCTCGGCCACCAGGGGAGCGGCGTCCAGCACCTGCTCGAAGTTGTCCAGCACGAGCAGCTGTCAAGCGACGCTCAATTCTCCGTATAGCCTCACGGAAGAATCTTACCCGACGAAACGCTGCGCCTCAGGAAAGACCTGACCACGCCTCACGGAAAAACGCACTATTGAATCCTGCCCGCTATTGGTATTCGTGAGCGATCACCGTTGATACGGCGTCACGGGCGGCGGAGCCGTCGCAGAGCGATGGAGGCCAGCGGCCGACACCCGTGACGCCAACCCACTGGCCTTTGGCTCACGCTTCCAAGCGCGGAGCAGTCAACTGCTCCGCCTGCCCCGCGGCGAGCGACTCCGGCGCTGCCGTACTCGCATGCACGCCGTCCGCAGACGCGATAGCGCGCAATGGTTCCGGTAGGCTCGCACCGGCGAGCACCTCATGCTGGAGCCATTGATCATCGAAGGTCATGACCCGCTCGGCGCGCCACTCCGCCACACGCCGCTGTAACGTGCGTAACTGTGGCTCGGAGAAGTCATCCGGATAGGCCGTTCGTACGCGTTGGAAGACGGTCACGCCAGTCAGCTCTGGTTGGGCTTCCAGCCAGCCTTCCACTTCAGCCCAGACGATGGCAAACGGGTTGATTCGCGTGCGCCAGTACCGGGCCTGCTTCGGTGCCTTCCAGTGATAGGGTCGTTTCTGGCGCTGAAGCGGGGGCGGTTCAGGCAACGCCGACGCCCGTGGATCCAGGCAAAATGGGACGGTGACGGCTGGACTGGGCAATGCGCCCGGCAAGGTGGCCTGGGCCCACAGCGCGTCCTGGAGCTGGTCAATCTGCGCGCGTAACCGCACCGGATCGAGCGCCGCAAAGATGGCCTCCAGGCGCGTCAGCGCCGCTTGGGTGAGGACCTTGGCGGCGCAGAGCCGGGCAAACGGTGTTTCAGCGGGAAGATAACGTCGACGGGAAATTTCGCCCTCCAGGTGCTTCTCCTTGAGCTTGAGCGCGGGCTGGAAGAAGTTCACGTAGAGCCGCAGCGCGCGATAGAGCTCAACCAATTGGCGGTACGCCCGCTCGCCTGCGAAGCGATCGTAGCCAACGAACTGCCGCACCACCGCGCCATTTTTCTGCTCCACAGAGCATTGGTCGTTCTTGCGCGCCGTTCGTCCGCGGGTAAACGTGATGTGCTTGGCCTCACAGGAGGTGAGCAGATCGTTGTTGATCCACTCGCTGCCATTATCGGTATCCAAGCCTTGAACCACAAAGTGAATGAACTGGCGGGTGCGGGTGACGCCCTGGATGACCTGATCGCTGCTGCGGTAGAGCAGCGCCTGACACGCGACCCAGCCCGTTGCTACATCGGTGAGCACCAGGGTACACAGGAAGCTTCCCGTGGTATGCTCGCCACAATGCGCAACCAGATCCGCCTCAATGAAGCCAGGCAAACCTTCATTCCAGTCGGCAAAGGTGCGCACGGGGATCTGGCGTTTGAGCAATGTGCCGGCCTTGGTGGTGGGCTTCCCACGGGGCGCTCCGCGCTTCCGTGCCCGCTCAAGCAGGCGATCCGCAGTGGCGGGACTGAGCGCCAGGAGTTGCGCCCGTACGTCGGGCGGCAAGTTGAGATGGCCATGGTGTTCCAACACCGAAACCAGGGTGGGCAGGAACGGAACGAGGCGTCGGGCGCTGATGAAATTGGCAGTCGTCCATGCCTGCTCCAAGGCAGTTTGAACCGCAGCCCCATAGGTCGGTGCGCGTGGCCGACGGATCTGGGCTGGAGCGGGAAGCGGGGGGCGGGTCAGCATGCGAATCGCATACGTACGGGCATAGCCGGTGGCGGCGGCGAACTCATCGAGGATGGCCGACTTCTGGGCATGGGTGGCGAACTGGTAGCGCGGCGCTACTTGGGCCAGCAACTCGCGTTTTGACCGAAAACTCATGCGAGACCTCACGCTTGGACCCTCCGTGCGTGCGCGAATCGAACGCACCAAGGGTAACAGTACTCGTGAGGCGTGATCTTCCTAGGGTAAGATCTTTCGTGATGACATGCGCCCTATACTGACACCCTCAAAAATTCTGGGCCACTCCTCGCCGGCAATCACGGCGAACATCTACGCCCACGCACTCGACGAGGCGAAATCACAGGCGATCGCCAGTCTGTCCAAACAACTCAAGAAAGACGAGGAGTGACCGCGCCTGGGCCGCTCCGAGGGGCTGGAGCGTACCGCTCCCCATTGCTCCCGTCATTGCTCCCGCGACGATACAAACACCCCCTGCACCAGAACAGTGGAGGGGGTGTTTACCGCTTCCTAGCGCGGTAACGTATGGAGGCGACGGCGGGAATCGAACCCGCGAGTGGCGGTTTTGCAGACCGCTGCATTACCACTTTGCTACGTCGCCGAACGGCACGCATTGTAGCATAGCGCGGCAGGGCGCGCAAACTGGGAATGCTGATTTTGACCTTCCGGCCCAATTTCTCCCAGCGCATCGTTCTACTCATTAGTGATAGTGAAGCGCAATTACGACACACACTCGTAAAGCAAGCAGCGCGTTGCGCTTCAAACGCTCAGTTGCTTTGCGCTTACATGGGAGGTGTGTATGGGGGTAAAGAAAGCTTTGGTGCTTTCGGGGGGCGGCGCACGCGGCGCCTACCATGTCGGCGTAATCGCGGCGCTTACCGCCGCCGGCTGGATGGAAGACGGGCGCGGCCCCGACATTATTGCCGGTACGAGTATTGGCGCGATCAACGCCGCCGCCGTGGCTTCCGGGCTAACGGCAGCCCAACTGCGCAGTGCCTGGCTCAATATGCACACCGAAGATGTGCATCGCCTCTCGACCGATCTCCCTCCGCTGGTGCGCCCGCTCGTACGCTTCCTGATGCACAGTGTGCTCACTTCACAAGCCCACGGCGGCGCCGGCGCGATCACGCTACCGGCGAATGAGCGCGATCAGAGCGCCCAGAGTATGCTCGGGCGGTTAGGTGAGTTGTTCCGTACGCGGCCCTTCCGCAGCCTGCTCGATACCCAACCCTGGCGAGCGACCCTGACCGGCTGGATGGATTTTGCGCGGATCAACAGTGCGGCTGCCCCGGCGCTGCTGATCGCCGCCACCGAATTGCAAACCGGCGCGCTTCAGATGTTTTGCAACCGTGCGCTCGGTAATCGCCCCGCTGATACACTCAGCATCGAACACCTGATGGCCTCGGCCAGCATCCCGATTGTCTACCCCTGGACCGAGATCGGCGCGGGCAAATATTGGGACGGCGCGGTGCTGGCCAATACCCCGCTCCACCCCGTGATCGACCTGGCCGGCGATGATGATGTTGAAATTATTGTGGTCTTAATGACGCCTTGGCACGCCGACGCCGACTGTCCGCAGGCGCCCAGTGAACGGCTGCCGCAGGATCTGGTGCAGGCGCTGACCTTGACCCTGGATTGGGCGCTGCTTGCCTCGTACCGCATGGCCTTCGAGGCGCTACGCCAGCGCAATACCCTGGCCGAGATGGCGGCCAGCCTGGAGCGCACCGGCGCCACAAACCTGCCCCGCGTGGCCAAACCGATCCGCATGCCCACGGTGATCGCACCCCGCGAACTGATGCCGCTGGAATGGACCGTTGACTACGAAACGGCCAACCACCAGCACCTCTTTGAACTTGGCCGTGCCGACACCGAACGCGCACTGCGGGAACGAATGATAGATCGGCAAAACGGCAAAGCGGAAGAACGGGAGAATGCAGTAGCACAGCACCCTGAATAGCCGGCCCTGATTCTGGCAAAGAAGGATTACTTCAGGTTCTGCACAATCATAAAACCGTAGCGCAGCTTTGCTGCGCTATTTTCATTACTGTAGGCACACAGGTTGCAAGTATAGCTTTTATAGGCTCGTGTGCACTACCCAAATACATTCCTGAGTTTTAGGAAACGGGTCGATCAGCGGGTAACGACAAGCAAAGGAAGGAGTCGGCGATGAGCAAGAAAAAAACCAAACCTGCCCCTGTGTTTGGCAATGACGGACGAATTGGAACTGTCATTGAGGATGAACAGACAGCGGCGGATGGCTCTCATCAGGCCCTGATCGAGCTTACGGACGGCACGCAGGCGCTTATTCCCGCGAATGTGTTGGTGAAGCGCGCAGACGGAAGTTACACCTTGCCTTTTAGTGGGCAAGAGATTCAGCAGAATTATCGTACACCTGATGGCACGCAAATTGTTATACCTATAGTTGCTGAAGAGTTATCTGTCGGCAAACGGGTTGTTGAGACCGAACGAGTGCGTATACGTAAGGTTGTTCACGAGCACACGGAACAGATCGATGAACCTTTATTTCGCGAACAGGTTCAGGTCGAACGTGTAGCAGTCAATCAGGTGCTTGAGCAACCTATCGGTATGTACTACGAAGGTGACGTTATGGTTATTCCGGTTGTAGAGGAGGTGCTCGTCGTTGAAAAACGGCTCATGCACCGTGAAAACGTGCGGATCAGCAAACTGCGCACTCCAACTATGGAATCCCAAAACGTTACGTTGCGCCGCGAAGAACTCGCAGTGGAACGCCTCGATCCAGATACTGACGGAAACGAGTAAGCTCAGCATACGTAGGCACAGTTCCATGGATGTAGGTTGTGCCTCAATATCAGGAGGATCAGATCATGGCAAAGACAGTTGTAGGCTTGTTCGATACGCATAGCGGCGCCGAGCGCGCTGTCCAAGAACTGCACCGCCAGGGCTTCACTAAGGATGAAGTAAGCTTAGTTGCCAATAATACAACCGGGATCTATAACACCGACACATCGACGTCCGTTAACCAGGAAGAAGCTGCTGAAGGGGCCGGAAGCGGGGCTATTGGTGGTACCGTCGTTGGCGGTGGCCTGGGCTTAATCTTGAGCCTGGGATTGCTCGTCATTCCGGGCGTTGGTCCGGTTGCGGCAGCAGGTACACTCGCCACCGTGCTTGGTAGCACAGCCCTCGGCGCCGGCATCGGCGCTGCGGCAGGTGGATTGATTGGCGCCATGATTGACTCGGGTGTTCCTGAGAGTGAAGCGAATGTATATGCCGAGGGCGTACGCCGCGGCGGCACGTTGGTTATGGTTACTACCTCGGATGCGCGCGCTGATGATGCTGTTGCCGTCCTTGAGGCGAGTGATCCGGTCAACGTCGAAGAACGTGAAACGGGCCTGCGCGAGAGCGGTTGGCAGGGCTTTGATCCTGAGGGGCAGCCGTACGAGGCTAGCGAGATGGAGAGTTATCGCAATGCGGCGGCGCACACGCCCCGTACAACTGAGCGGAACCAGAACCGCAGCCATGCCGATACCGTCATTCCGGTAGTCGAGGAGGAGTTGCAGGTCGGGAAGCGCCAGGTTGAGCGTGGTAAGGTTCGCGTCCATACTCAGATCGAGGAACGCCCGGTCGAGGAGCAGGTTCGGTTGCGCGACGAGAAGATCAATGTCGAGCGTCGCCCGGCAAACCGTGAGCTTACGGAAGCCGATCAAGCCGCCTTCAAAGAGCGCAACTTCGAACTAACCGAGACGCGTGAAGAAGCCGTCGTCGATAAGCAAGCGCACGTAGTAGAGGAAGTTGTCGTCGACAAAAGCGTCGCTGATCGAACCGAGACTATTCACGATACAGTGCGGCGAACCGATGTGGAAGTTCAGAATACCGGCATGCAACAGTCTAGCCGCTATGAAGACTATGCCACTGACTTCCGCACGTATTATGACCAGAACCTCGCCGCAGGCGGGCGCAACTATAACAGCTATGATCCGGCGTTCCGCTACGGGCATACCCTCGCTTCCGATACGCGCTATCGGGATCAGGACTGGAACACAGTTGAGCGGGATGCGCGTACACGTTGGGAGCGCGATCAACCGGGCACATGGGAGCAGTTCAAGGATTCGATCCGCTACGCCTGGGACAAGGTGCGCGGACGCCGCTAATTAGCTACACTGTTAAGCCGCTCAATGCCGCAACAGGTCAGGGGGTTTTGAACTTCCCTGACCTGTGCGCTTAAGTATATTCAATTGAAGGAGCAATCCGATGACTCAATATGAGAGGACAACTCATGCCCCGCCGGAAGGCGCAACAAAAATTGGCGTCTATGATCGACCTGAGCGCACTGCGTCCCCTGTGAGCGACCCTAATGCGGCCGTAAAGCCGACCGACCTCATTCGCTGGGGGCCTATTTTTGGCGGCTTGTTCGCCGCCCTGGCAACGCTGATCACGCTGAGCATTTTGGGCTTGGCGATCGGTCTTTCGGTTTTTGAAACGAACGATCCGCTGGGCAATATCGGGCTTAGCGCCGGCATCTGGGGCGCGGTAACCGCCTTGATCGCTTTTTTTGTTGGCGGGTGGGTGGCGAGTCGCACGGCGGCGTTTAGCGGCCCGACAAGCGGCATTTTAACCGGAGCGATGGTCTGGTTTGTGGCTATTCCGTTGCTGGTATATCTGATCGGGGGCGGCATCGGCGCGCTGACTGGAACCGCTTTACAAGCAGCAAGTATTCCAGGCGCACTAGATAGTCCGCTCATTCCAGACCCAGCCGTGCCGGCGCCTGGGACTGTTCAGGAGGGAGCCGAAGGGGCCCAACCCACAACGCCGACAACGGAGCAAACAGCCGAACGTGCCGCCCAAACCGCCTGGAGCGGATTGCTTTCGCTTGGTTTAGCAGCGCTTGCCTCGATTCTGGGCGGCTTTGCCGGAGCACGATCGCACAATGATGTCGCAGTTCGCATAAAAGCGTGAGGGCGTGAGGCGTATCACCTTGCCTCCTTGCCCCTTGTCCCCACGCCCGCGCATTTGACCCCGCACGAATCGGAGTGCCTCCGGGTTCGCCGCCGCTTATGCTGTACTGAGAAAAAGTACAGTCGGCGCGAACAGGAGGCTTTGTTATGTCGAATGTAACCCAACGTGCGTTCCGGTTTGGGGTGATTGCCGAGCAAATGACAACGGCGCACACGTGGCGGCTTCTGGCACAGCGCACTGAAGCGCTTGGGTACGCCACGCTGCTCATCCGCGATCATTTTATTGCTGAAGGGTTTGGCCACCAGTTCGCCCCCTTTAGCGCCCTGATGGCGGCAGCGGCGGCGACGAGCCAGCTGCGTGTCGGCACCATGGTGATTGGCAATGACTACCGCCACCCCGTAATGCTGGCCAAGGAAGCCGCGACACTTGATCTGCTCTCCGATGGCCGCTTTGAGTTAGGCCTTGGTGCAGGCTGGATGCGCAACGAATATGAGCAGGCCGGCATGGCCTACGACCCGCCGGGCGTGCGCGTGGCACGGCTCGCCGAGGCTATCCGCGTGATCAAAGGGCTGTTTGCCGATCAACCGTTGCACTTCAGCGGCGCCCACTACCGGATCGACGGCCTGGAAAGCTACCCCGTGCCGGGTCACTTGTCACTGCTGATCGGTGGGGGGAAGCGGCGGGTGTTGGAGTTGGCCGGACGCGAAGCCGACAGCGTCGGCATTCTCACCAGTTCGGTGGCAAGCGGCAGCCTAGTGGCCGATCCGCTGGAGCGGATGCCTGAAGCTGTAGCGGAGAAGGTGGACTGGGTGCGTAGCGGAGCGGGAGCGCGTTTTGACCAGATCGAACTGAGCTTGATCCCGTGGATCATGATCACCGACGACAAGCAGGGTATGACGGAAGCCTACATTCAGCGCCAGGGCTGGCATGGCGTATGCGCCGAAACGGTTTTGGCGATGCCCTCGGTATTTGTGGGCACGATCGGCGAGATCGCGGCGACGATGGAGCGACGCCGGGCCGAGTACGGGTTCAGCTATTATGTCGTCAGCGACGCCCAACTGGAGGTTTGCGCACCACTGGTAGAACTACTCAGCTAAACCAGATCCGCGCCAACTCATCGGCAATCCCGATTGGGTTGGCGTATTCGTCGTTGCTGAGCACAATCACGGTCAGGCCGTCGTCGGGGTAACGAATGACAAAGGTTGCGGCGCCGCTCATGTAGCCAGGATGATAGATCGCACGCCGACCGAAGCGCGACTCGATCTTCCAGCCGTAGCCGAAATTGGCCGCGCCGGGGGTATACATCTGCGCTGACAGTTCGGGCGGAAGCAGCAAGCCTGAGTCGAGCGCGCGGGTTAAGCGATAGAGATCTTCGGTGCTGGCGTAGAGCGCGCCGGCCGCGTAGAGGTTGCTTGTATCGAGAGCAAGGGCCGGTGATCCACCGGCATAGCCGCGGGTGCCATTAAGCGCACTAAAATCGCCGGTGTCGTAGCCGCTGTCGGCCATCCCCAGTGGCGCGAAGATTCGCTCACGCAGATAGTCGGCATAACTCAGGCCGCTGACTTGCTCGATCAGTTTGCCGAGCAGTACATAGTTCGAATTGCTATAGGCAACCGCCGTGCCCGGAACAAAATTGAGCGGCAAACTACGGAACCGATCGATCACCTGATCCGACGCCGCCGGATAGACTTCGACCTGCGCGAATGCGGCAAAATCGGTATAGTTCGCCAAACCCGCCGTATGATTTAGCAGATTACGCACCGTCACCGGCGCCCAGGCCGGCGGACAGTTGGGAAAATACGCGCACACCGAGGCATCGAGGCGGAGCCGTTCTTCGGCGACCAGTTGCATAACCGCTAACGCCGTAACCGGCTTACTCACCGACGCCAGCCGAAAGCGGGTTTGCGGTGTGTTCGGCGCACCGGTGTCATTGTTGGCCAAACCATAACCGCGGCTCACCAGCACACGCCCACTCACGGCCACAAAGACCGAACCGCGAAAGGCGCCGGCATTCGTCAGTGCGCCGACATAGCCATCCATCGCCTGGGCGGCAGCGACAAGCTCGGCCTCATCGACCGGCGGGCCGGCCGGCAGCATCTCGCCGGCTAAACCACCCGGGCCAACTTCAGCCGCAGGTTCAGGCGCCGCAAGCGCAGGCGTCGGCAATGGCGCAACCGCAGCGTTTGGCGTTACCGTGGGCTGGACTGTCGGCATCCCAACCACGGGGTTCTGGTTGCCGGCAACATAGCTCGAAAGCACCGGTTCGCGGCTACGCCCGAAGGGCGCACTGCACGTCGTGAGCAGCGCAAGCACAGCCAGGCCGACAATTACAATCCGAGCCCAAAAGCGCATACACTCAGCTCCAGGTATGTTCCGGGTGCGCACTCTATTGTAGCTTATATTTTGGATCACTGAGGGCACTGAGCATCTTGAAAGCACTGAGAGCACCATTGTGCTACAATAATTACTTAACATTAACTTAATAATCGTCTGAAGCGGCGATTTTTGCCTTTCGCATTCCTAGAGGTTTTCTCCGTGCTTACTATGCGTCTCGCCGATCTGAGCGGTCCCTTTTTCGACCCGCACAAACCGTTTCGTAACTGGTCATCGTTCCCATTTGGCCAACTCGATCTGCCTCACGCGCCATATGTTGATGCGGCACAGCTTGATTGGGGCGTGGAGCGCGCAATTGCGCACCTGCAGATCTTGCGCGGCCAGGGCTACACCGGCGTTGTGGTCGATAATCTGGCCCATTTGGTAACGCTGGACGCGGCAGGGATCATGCCCGCCGCCAGCCCCACACGCCGGCGCACTCTGGTCTATCGCGACGCTTTTACGCGCCTCTTTGCCGCCGCCGCCGCCCTGGGGCTTGAGGTATTTGTAACCAGCGATATGCAGTGGAGCACGCCGGAACTACGCCGGGCGGCCGGCCGATTGCGCGCCGAAAACCCGCGCCTGGCCGAACTGAACCGGCTGGCGCTCGTGGAATTGTTCAGTGTCTTCCCACAGGTGCGTGGCGTTGTGCTGCGCGTCGGCGAGGCCGGGGGGGCGCACAATCAGGGCGCAGCTTACACCGGCCATATGATCTACACCACGCCCGCAGCTTTGCGTAGCCTGATCGCGGGCCTGCTGCCGGTGGCCGAAGCGCACGACCGGCTGCTGATTGTGCGGACCTGGAGCATCGGTATTGGCGCGCTGGGCGACCTGATCTGTGCGCCGGAGCGTTATCACGCTGTCTTCGACGGCTTCGCCACACCCAATTTGCTTGTTTCGATCAAACACGGCCCCGCCGACTTCTTCCGCCGGTTGCCACCTAATCCCACGATCGGACTGCCCGGCCCGCGCCAGATCGTCGAACTACAAACGCGCCGTGAGTACGAACTCTTCGGATTGGCGCCAAGCTCGGTAGCCGAACTGCATCAGGCCGCGATCCAGCGCGCCGTCGCCAGTGGGCAAGTAGTTGGGATCTGGGCATGGAATAGCACCGGCGGTTGGGGCGGCGGCACAGCCACGCTCGGCGCAACGGGCTGGAACCTCTGGACCGAACTCGGCAGCGCGCTTACAGCGGCCCTGGCGCAAGAACCCGGCCTCGACAGTGAGGCATTTGTGCGCGCCTGGCTTGCCGAACGTCTACCCAAACCGGTCTTTGCCCAGGCGGTTGCCGATCTCTATCTTGGATCAGCCAGCCTGCTCGAAGACGGGTGGTACTTCGGCAGGCTGCCGCACGCCATTCCGCGCCTCGGCAGCCTGCACCTTGCGCCGCTGCTCTGGGTCTGGTGGATGCGCCCGACCGCCGCCCTGCCGATCTGGGCCTATCTGGCGCACGCAGTTGGGGACATTGTGCCGACTCTGGCGGCCGGCCGCGCCGCACGCGACAGCGCAATTGCGCACGCCAATCGCCTGGCCGACCTGGCGCCCGCCGACAACGCCGACGCGGTGTTTGTGGCGCAGAGTGCGCGTTACTTCGCCGACGCGCTGACGCTGGCCTATGCTGCCCGCGCCATGCTCCTGCCGTTGTTCAGCGCAGCGTGGGCCGGACGCGGGAACAGCACGCTGGCCGCGCCGCCGATGCAACAGGCGCTACGTAGCCTGCGCACAACGATCAGCGAACACAACCTCCGCTGGGGTCAGCGCAGCGATTTTCCGGCCCTGGAGTTAGCCGAACTACAACAATTAGTGGTTGGGCTTGAACACCAACCGCAACGCACCTGGCTCCAGATGCGCGCGGCGGTCGAACTGGTGCGCGGCCTACGCGATCGGCGCGCACCGGGAGGGAAGCTAGGCTTGTTGGCCGGGGCAGTGGGGGCGCTTGCGCTAACGCTGGGCCTACTCTCGCGCCGACCGCACCGCCTGGGGTTGGCTGGAATCGGCGCAGGTTTACTGCTGACGCCGGCCATCCGACGTCGAGCGCTTCAACTCACTTTGCCCTGGCTCAGTCGGCGTTTCCACCTGCTCCCGTCGATCTTCTTCGAGGCCGGCCCGGCGATCGAGGAATGGGCGGCGTGATGAAGAGCGCGGTAGGGCCGAAGCGCGCTTCGGCCCTACCGCGCCATCGATTGAGGTTCGGGCGTGGGCGCCTCCGCGATGCGACCGAAGATGCGCTGGGCGCGCAGGCGGGCTACGTCGGCCAGGCCGAACAGGCCCCAGAAACAGCCGGCGGCTTCGGTCTGCCCCGCCAGGATGGCCCGCCGGAGATCAGCAGCGCTCCGACCGGGAAAGCGCGTAATCCCCTGCCCCACAGCACCGAGATGATGGGCATCAGAGCCGCCGACCATCGGCAGGCCGCGTTTACGTGCATAACGCTCGGCCAGATGATTGTTGTACTGCAAACTGGTACCGGCGTTGAATGTCTCTACGGCATCGACCGTCCAGCCGCATTCCATGCCTACCGGACGGCGCAACAGTCCGACCCGCCCCAGTGACCGAACGAAAAGCTGGAACGGGTGGGGAGCCACAGCCAGCCTGCCCTGCGCGCGCACCTCGGCGATCGTGTCGGCTACCGGGCGACCAGGCGCAATAAACTCCTCGATATAAAGCGCCAACAAATGACCTTCGCGGGTCGAGACTTCTTCACCCACCACGACTTCAAGGCCAAATTCCGGCGCCAGGCGTTGCGCCTCAAGCGCACCGGCAATTGCGTCGTGATCGGTAACTGCGATCACGCGCAGATCGGTGTGCGCTGCAACATAGGCCAGCAACTCGGGGACAGTCGCCGTACCATCGCTATAGGTTGTATGGATATGCAAATCGGCAGTGCTGATCATCACCGTTGCCTCTTGGTATATTTTGGCCTAGCGGGCCACTCAAGACGAATTGTGCAATCTCCGCATTGTCCAGAGCCTATGCGCGTGTTAAGATCGAGCGAAGAAGGTGTGAAGAATTATTAGCGAGGTTTATATGTCGTCACTGAAAGAGCAACTCGCCGTAGCTAACGCTCAGATCGAGGCCCTGGAGGAAGAACGCCGCCAGATCTATGCCGACAGCCATGTGGATGACGTTGAACACCCCCGACTCGGTGAAATCAACCACGACCTTGAACACGCCTGGGATTTGCGCCGCCGGATCGAAGCGGCCCTCGCCGCCGGGTTGAGTGAGCTACCAGTGCCGCCGCCCGAACATCCCGAAGATATGATCGGATAAGCGCGTCCGTTGCCATTGTGACGCCGAGACCAGGGGATTTGTTGCGGGGACAGGGGGCATACGGATCACGTTACGCGATAACGCTTCTGCCCGAACATACGTGGATCGCGTCCCAATGCCCGAAACGCCTCATCCCCCCAACCCCCTGCTCCATCTGCATGGAGCAGGGGGAGCAGCCGCAGATTCCTCGTCCTGATGCGCTCGGGAACCCCTCTCCCGCTCAGGGAGCGGCCTGCTCTGAGCGTAGCCGAAGGGGGTTTGGGGTGCGGGCTGGCGCGGCAGAGATCCTTAACTTGATCCGTATGGGGACGCGGGACAGAGGGGACAGGAGGTACACAGGGCGATTGACCCTCGTAGGGCCGAAGCAGCGCCGCAGCGCCGTGCGGGGATCGGTTGGCGGAACCCGAGTTCCATTGGCGGCGCTGCTTCGGCTTGGCCCCCGGCACGCACGCCCCGGCAATTACTCGCCCGTTTGATCCCGCAGGCCCTTGAAGAGGAGCAGGGCCACGCGGCGAGCGAGGCGTTCGCCGTCGAGCAGCACATCAGGGGGAGCGATCAATCAGCATGAGCGAAAGGCTCTTCGAATGCAGATCCTGGAAACGGAACGGCTCCTACTTCGGCGCCTGCTGCCGAGCGATCTCGATCAGCTCTATGCGCTGTACCGTGATGAGGAGATCCGGCGCTACTTTCCCGAGGGCACACTTACGTATGCCGAAACGCAGGAAGAGTTGGAGTGGTTTCTGAACGGCCACCCTGAGCATCCCGAACTTGGCCTCTGGGCGACGATCCACAAGCCTTCGCAGCGCTTCATCGGCCGCTGCGGGCTGCTGCCCTGGATGATCGACGGAAGGTTTGAGGTAGAGGTGGCTTATCTGCTCGACAAGGCTTTTTGGGGCCAGGGGTTGGCGACAGAGGCGGGCAAGGCATTGGTGCGCTACGGCTTTGAACAGCTCCACCTGGATCGATTGGTCTGCCTGATCGATGCCGAGAACCAGGCATCGATCGGGGTTGCCGAGCGGATTGGGATGCGCTTCGAGCGTGCTGCTGAAGATGACAAAGGGCCGTTTTGGTTGTATGCCTGTGCGCGAGCTGAGCTAGGCGTGAAGGCGTAGGAGGAGTCCCGATCGTATGCAGGCATGGTGCGCTCCGTGGATGGGAGCAAGCTGATCGAGGCCGAGGCGGTTGTTACGCGCTAGGGCACTGCGGCAAGTGGTTTGCGAATAGTCGCCGAACGGCGAAAGACGAACGACCAAGGCCGATAGTTCTGGTCGTTCGTCCTTTAGCGTTGGTCGTTCGTCGCCCTCAAACAGTCAGCTTGGTGAGCAGCGCCGTAAGCAGTGCGGCGCGCTCGAATAGTCCGGCGATCTGAATCTGCTCGTGGTTAGCATGCGCGCCTTCACCCGGCGTACCCAGGCCGTCGAGCGTCGGCACGCCCAACGCCGCAGTGAAATTACCGTCGCTGCCGCCGCCGGTGCGATCTTCGGTGAGTTGCAGATCCAGCGTCGCGCCGATGGCCTGCGCCTGCTTGAACAGCGCCTGGGCCACTGGGGTGCGCTCCATCGGTGGGCGGCGGAAATCGCCCTCCACGCGCAACTGCACGTCCGGCGTCACCGGCGTCAGGCTATGGATCGCCTTCGTCAGCCGCTCGGTTTCCGCCGTGCTCCAGGCCCGCACGTCGATATCAAGGCGGGCGTGGGCCGGCACGACGTTGGGCCGCGTGCCGCCCTGCACTACGCCGACGTTCACCGTGCTGCCCTGGGTCATGTCGTTCAGGGCATTCAGGGCCAGGATCTGATGTGCCATCTCGGTAACGGCGCTGGCGCCCTTCTCCGGTTCCACACCGGCATGCGCCGCTCGCCCAATCAGTTCGACCACAAAATGGCCCCCGCCCTTGCGCGCCGTTTTTAGTGCGCTATGCGGCGCAACCGGCGGCTCCAGCACAAGCGTGTAGGCCGCTTTGCGCGCGGCAGCTTCGATCACCGGTCGGCCCGCCGGACTGCCAATTTCTTCGTCGGAGGTGAAGAGTAGGTGTACCGGTCGCGGCAAGGTCAGGCCTAATTCGCTGATCGCCCGCAGCGCAAAGTGGGCCAGAGCGAAACTGGCTTTCATATCGTAGGCGCCGGGGCCATAAGCTAGTTCGCCAGCGACCCGAAACGGCCGCTCGGCCAGTGTGCCCACCGGCCAGACCGTATCAAAATGGCAGAGCACCAGTGCCGGACGCGCGTCGGCTAGGGCGTGCGGAGCCGGCACATGGATACTGACATGATCGCCGCCGGCAGGGTTGGCGTGGCGTTCCACCGTACCGAGCGGCGCAAACAGTTCCGCCAACTGATCGGCCAGCGCATTCAAGCGCAGCGCATCGGCGCTCGGCGACTCGTACTGCACCAGATGTTCGATCATCGCCAACATGGCGTCTTGTTGCTGAGTGAAATGGGTAATCATAGAATCTCCTGAGATTGATATTTGATCCGACGCCGCCGCCGCGCCC
>JBBRUG010000127.1:0-15219 GCA_038247995.1 Chloroflexales bacterium
CGGGTTGGGCGATCAGGGCGTACGGCCGCGTTGATCGGCGTACGCCACGCGCGCGCGCCGGTTGCCGGACGCACAGCATGAACGCTGCCGTCCTCCGCAGGGAAGATGATCAGCCCACCGCCAGTGCTCGCAAAGGCTGTTGAGCCGTAGATTGCGGCTCCCGCGTCGTACGTCCACGTTGGGGTCATACTTGCCACGGCCACGGCAAAGAGTTGGCCGTCGGCCGTGCCGACGAAAACATGATCGCCCACGAGCAGCACGGCGCCCTCGATCGCGCTCCCGGCGCTAAATTCGCCGACTATTTCGCCGTCGGCGGCACGTAATTTAGCCAGCCGCCCATTCTCTGCTGCGAAATAAACCGCCTGGGTGTTCGGATCGTATGCGCCGGAATTGAGGATGCGCCCGCCCAGGTTTTGCTCCCAGAGCACCGCGCCGGTTGTTGCATCGAGTGCCCATACCGTGCCTGTCTCGTCGCCGACATAGAGTCGGCCGGCGCCGAAGATTGGCGCCACGCTATCGGGCAGCGAGCGGTGGTCGCCTGATGGGCCGCCGCCCGCCGTCGAACCGTTCCAGATCCACAAGACACGCCAGTCCGCGTTGCGGGCGCTCATTGGGCCGGTTGGGGCCGGCAGGCCGGCGCCCACGAAGTGCGTGCGCTGGGGGTTGCCGCCAAGCTGATGCCAACCCGTGCTTGCCGTTGCGGCGCTGACGATGGTTGGCAGTGAAAGCTGGTAGGGCGTCTCGGCAACCGTTGGATTCGGCGCTACCGGATCGGTTTCCGGCGCGGTGCTTGGCGTCGGCACGGTTGCCGCTGCGGTCGGTATGGCTGTCGCGACCGGTGTTGGTTCTGCCTGGGTCGGTGGCCCAGCAGTGTTGGTTCGTGCTGGCGAAATGACCGGCACGATCGTCGGCTGTGGTGTGGGCGCGACTCCGGCACTACTCTGCTCAGTACACGAGCCTAAACCGCTGACGACGAAGCCCATCAGCACAATCAGGAGTAATCCAGAGCGAATGGTAAGCCGCAGATCATGCATTGGTGGGTCCCCTTTCAATGCTCGGTTGGGGCAGTGCGCTCATGCATTTTGGTGATTAGCGGCAAAAACGTAGCGGCGGCGGGGGGAGGCATGCAGCATGCGGTGCGCTCGTGGATCCAGGCGATCAACTGGCTCATAGCGCCACGATGGTAGCGTTCCGCCCAGTTCGGATCGTCCCAGTCGATCGGGCCGTCGGCGATGTCAAAAAGTGTATGCTCAGCATGCTCGGCGATATACAACGTCGCGCCGTATGGGAACGCGTGCTGGTGTGCGGCCACAGCTTGCGGGCCGATGCGTTCCAGTGCCGCTTCGCTGTCGGCGACAATGACGATGACGGGCGTAGCGACGGCGGTGATCTCCGCCGGGCCAAGCAGACTTGAGAGTAAGGCGACGGCGGTTGGTGGCTTTATTGCCTGAAGTGCGGTGAATTGCTCGGCGACATACTGGGTACCGATGCTCTGGGCAACGATGATCACGGGGCTGGATTGGAGATCGGGTTGGCTGGTTGCAGCCTGATACGCTGCCAGGGCGTCGGTTGCTTCGCAGCAGCCGTACGTTCCCGCGCTGGCGCCGTTGCCGCGCTTGTCGAAGGTGAAAACGGCATAGCCCTCCGGCAGCAGCAGATCGCGCATGTAGGCGTAACTCGTGCGATCGACCGGGCCGGAATGATGCATAATCACGATCAGTGCGCGCGGCGGTTGCGCGGTGGGAAGGGCAAGTTCGCCGGCAAGCATGATCCCGTCAGCGGCAGCGAAGCCTACTTCGCGCCGATTGATCGGATCAGTCGGCACGTTCGTTTCGGCAAAAGTCGGTGTTGGTGCGAGCGCGAAGGACGAGCCGCCGCTGCAACCGGCTAATACGCAAAGCAGGCCGATGACGAGCGCCCTGAGCAGCAACAGCGAATGCTGTGCAGTATACAGTGCTGATTTTGTGCTCACCGGTCGGATCATGGTGTGCTGCCGGTTCCAACCGCGTAGATACTCACCTCGCCGCGGGTGAAGACGGGCTGGAGCGTCGGCATGGCGGCGGTAAGTTGATCGCGTGGGCTGTCTGTTTCGCGGACGATCAGATACGTTACACCAAACTCATCAAAAACGGCCTGACGTTGGGCGTTGGGCGTCGTCGGATCAAGCACCAGATTAGCCAGTTCGACTTTGCGGTAGTAATCCAACGTGCCGGCCCAATGGGCCAGGAAGGCCCGCGCATCGCTCCAGACCGGGACGTGCTGGTTGATCTCAAGCGTGCCGAGCACAACATCGGCGCGGGTGGTTTCCTGGTTCAGCCATGCGAGCGCGGCCACTTCGTCTTGGCTGAGATAGTAGGGCTGTTCATGTCGTCCCAGGTCGATGAACCGCCACGCAAAGATATAGGCATTGGTAACGAAACAGAGGCTCAGGATGCCGATCAGCGCGGGTGTAGCCATGCGTGGCGCGTGCGTGCGCAGCCACGGGCCGATGATGTTTGTTAAGGCCAGCGCCCCCAGGATGGCAATCGGGATTTGCCAGCCGAGCAGTAAGTGGATCTGGAACTTTACCGGCAGGTAGGCCAGCACGAAGTGGGCCAGGAACCAGATCCCGACCAGGATCTCGGCGTCGTTGCGGCTGCGTAGCATGCGCGGGCGAAAAGCCAGCAAAGCCAGGAACAACGGTACGCCCATCAGGATGGGCAAGTGCAGCGGGTTAGGCGTCCAGGCACCGGCGTTGTCGAACTGGGCGAGTTTACCGCCCCAGGTAGCATCGGTCAGCACCAGGTAGGAGAGGTAGGCCGCCGGCGGGATGGTACAGACGGCAATAATCAGCGCCGCCTTGCCCAGGAACAACGGGAAGCGACCGTCGCGCCGCCAGATCAGCAGCCCCCAGAGGCCGAGCACGCTGTAGATCGTCAGCAGATCGTAGGCGTGTTGCAGGCCGATCAGCGTGCCGACGAACCCGGCGGCGACGGCGTAGCGTAGCTGCTGGCGCTGCTGCGCGTAGAGGGTTAGTCCGATCATTGCGATCACGAGGGCGAGCGCAATGCCAAAATGAGGAAAGGCCAGGGCGATGAAGAAACTGTTCGGCTCCGACGTGTAAATGTCGAATGGAAAAGGCGCATCGGGCAGCCCTTGCAGGTACTTCACCACCACCCAGACGATGCCCAGTCCGCCGCCGAAGGTGAAGAGCAGCATCGCCAGTCGGCGCTGGAGCGCATTGGCGACGGCGATGTGGATAAACGCATACGCGATCGGGAACAGCGTCAGGATAGCAAGCACCCGCAGAGCGCCGAAGCTAGCCCCCGGCCCCAGATCAAACAGCGCGCCGGCGCGTCCGGCGCTCCACCAGAGCAGATGAAACAGCGCCGGCTCGTTCGGCTCGGCGGTGAGCCGGTTGGGCGCGAGATTCGCGTGCGCCAGGTCGCGCATCCAGGCAAAATACTGGTTATGGTCAGGAATATTGAAGATCACACCGGTAAAATGCCGGTCGGGCGGCGCGCTTAGGTAGGCGAAGGCGGCCACCGCCGTGCTTAGCAACAATACTAATGCCAGCAGTGCCGTTCCGAAACGCCACTCAGCGTGGCGCGGCATTATGTATGGAACTGCCCGCTCGACTGGCGACGTGATCGGTGCTTCATTTGCGATCATGGAGTTTGCTTCCTACCTCATGGCTTGTGCCGCCTGCCGCCTGCCGCCTGCCGCCTGATTCCTGCGCCCCGCCGCCTGCCGCCTGCCGCCTGCCGCCTGATTCCTGCGCCCCGCTGCCTGCCGCCTGAATCCTGACTTCTGACTCCTGTAAGCGATGCACACTAACCAGTAACCCCAGGAAGATCCAGCTATACACCGTGTACCCATACCCGCCAATGCCCTGGTTATAGGCGAAGGGCAAAATCCAATCGCCAAAAACCATTGAAAAGAGCGCCGCCACCCACCCGCTTGTGGCGATGATCGCTGTTGTGCGCAGTAATCCCGGCGGTGCCCGTCCGATCGTTTTCCAGCCGAACCAGAGGCTCACACCCATGAACCAGCACCAGACTAGCAGCCCGACGACACCAAACTGGGCCAGAATGTCGAAATAGTTGTTGTGTGTCGAGCGTGCATCCCAGGGGAAGTAGGTCATGTTATAGGGCGCATAGCCCGCCGGGCCGGTGCCGAGCAACCAGTGCTGCGCTACGATGCCGAGGTTGCGTTCCCAAATCTCGAGTCGGCCAAGACCGCCCTCTTCGATTTCGTCGGCAACCACCTGATTGAGATATTCTCGGCCCGGCCCAAGGGCGACGTAGAGCGTGCCGATCAACGCAATCATGAAAAAGATGGTGCGCGAACGGACAAAGATGATCCCGACCATTGCCACAATCGTTGGCAGCCAGCCCGAGATCCAGCCCGAATTCTGGACTACGGTCAGGTACAGGTTAGCCCCGATCAGGATGCCGCACAATCCACGCCAACGCAAGCTGAGATCCGGCATGGTGAGCAGGATACCGAACAGGGTAGCTACGTGCCAGAGGCCCCAGAGGCCCGCATCATTCAGAAAGAACTGATTGATCCCCAGAATCTGGGTTGCCGTCATCAGCGCGCCAAAGATGATAAATGCGCCAAGGTAAAACTTGATTTTCCAGGGTTGATCGATAAAGTAGCCAACCAGCCAGGGCACGCACATTGAGGCCAGCATGCTGAAGAGCGAAGCTGTTTGCGTGAGCGGGAAGCTCCGACCAATAGCCAGCATATTCAAGATCGGGTCGCGCCAGAGGATGCCCCAAGGCAGCGAGATGCAGCAGATCGCCATAAACAGGAACAGGGATCGATTGAACGGCGTGTGCGGCACCTGCCAGACCCGCCGGGTCAACATGCTCACCACCCAGATGCCGACCAGGCCGATCGTGAGCACCAGGCTGATCGGCAGCGGACTGGCGGTGCCCGTTGGTAATACCGCGAAGCGCATGGCCAGGGCGGTTACCGGTAGGAGCAACACGAGGAGTTTGTAGTAGCGGATTGCGACCATTGCCGCAACCACGCCGAGCGGCGGCAAAAGCGCGGCCAGGAATGGCATAAGACTGCCGCGTCCGGCAAGGAATCCGATCACGAGGCTGGCGAGAAGCACTCCGACCAGAATTCCCCCGACCAGGAGCGGCCGGGGCAACCAGCGCAATGTTATCGGCTCTTGTAGTTGTTGGTCGCCGGGTTGGATCATGGTGATCCCCTTTTGCGCAGTTGCTGCACCACGTTACATTGTCGCCGGCGTCTCGTACAGGTGGACGCCCCAGAGTAACCTCCAGCTCATCGGCGGGCCGATCGGTTCGCGTCGGACAATCGTACGCACGAACCAGCGCAGGCGCAGAACGCACCAGAGCAGCGCGCAAAAGAGCGCCGCGTACGCCGGATGATAATGTTTGCGGAAAAAGCGCACCTTGCTCTGATAGAGCGCCTCGACCATGGCAATCTGAACCTGGCTGGTGCTCTGGCCACCGTAGTGCATAATCCTGGCGGCGGGAGTGTACCAAGTCTCCCAGCCGGCGCGCCGCATGCGCAGGCACCAATCGGGCTCTTCACTGTACATAAAATAGTCTTCGGCCATCAGGCCCGCCTGCGTAAACGCGGTGCGGCGAGCGAGCATGCACGCGCCGGGGATGACATCGACCCGGCGGGTTGTGCGGCTGTGTTCCGGCCTGTAGCTAGGGAAAGCCGCGCCGAAGAGGCGCCCGCCCAGCCCACTTGCGCTGAGCAGTTCGCTCGTCAGCGACGGGAAATCGGCGAAGGAATACTGAAACGAGCCGTCTGGGTTGAGCAGCAGGCCGCCAACGAGGCTCGCTTGCGGCGCGTCGTCGGCGCAGCGCACCAACCGTTCGATCGATCCCGGTTCAGGTATCGTATCGCTATTGAGCAGCAGCGCATAGCGCCCGGCGCTCGCGCGCAACGCCTGGTTGTTCGCTGCGGCAAAGCCGACATTACGCTGATTGGCGATCAGCTTGACCATTGGAAAGCGCTCCCGCAGCGCTTCGATGCTGCCGTCGTTGGAGCCGTTATCCACCACCCAGATCTCGGCGCGCAGTTCGCCTAGCGCCGCCGGCAGCGCCGCAATACAGCTCAGGATGAGCGCACGGGTATTCCAACTCACCAGAATAACGGCAAGATCAGGCGGCATGCTGGACATAGGCGCGCTTGCTCCCAACTGCTTCGACAAAATCGACAAAACGAGCGCCGATCGCCTGCCAATCGTAGCGCTCGGCGACGGCCATCCGGCCGGTTGCGCTGAGCCTGGCGCGAAGTGCGTCGTTGCGCAACAGTTCCAGCGTCTGGGCGGCAAACGCTTGCGGCGTATCGGCAACGAGTAACTGGTGTCCCGGCTCGAACTCAAGGCCTTCCACGCCTTTGCTGGTGCTGACGACCGGCGTGCCGACGGCAAGCGCCTCAAGGATCTTGAGCCGGGTGCCGCCGCCCTGGCGCAACGGGACAACTTCGACTGCGCTGCGCGCGATCAGAGCGCGGATATCAGCGACATAGCCGGTAAACGCGACGCCCTCGGCAGTCCCTAACATGGCGCGCTGTTCCGGAGTGGTTCGTCCGGTAATGCGCAGCAGCGTCCGGGGGCGTTCATTCCGGATCAGCGGCAAGATCTCGGCAATGAAGTAGCGCACCGCGTCTAGGTTGGCATCGTACGAGAGCGCGCCGGGGTAGATCAGCGTGTCGGGCTCGGGTTGGTAGATATACGTCGCGCTGCCGGCTACATCGGCGCCGTTCGGGATCACGGCGGTGTCGAGCGCTTGCCGGCCGATCAGGTGGCGCACAAGCGCCGCTTCGTGTGCTGAAACAACGGTTACGGCGGCAAAATCGCGTAGCAGCGCGCATAAATAACGCCGATGCTGGAGCGCCGTCAACACATAGCGCGCCCACAATTGGGGGTCGCGTTGTTGACGGTAATGTTCAAAGATATAGCCAAGCTCAAGCTCCTCCAGGAGGAGTGGAACGGGGGCCAGTCGGCGTGCGTAGGGCGCCGCGTCGATCTGCATCGCGAGGACAAGGTCGGGCTTGCTCTGGGCCGCGGCTTGCTCGGCTGCTGTTGCAAACGCCGCGCTCCAGGTGGCGCGCACGGAGGCCGGCTCGGCGACGAAGAGGCTCTGCACGCGATCACGGATGGTCAGGGGCCGGCCAGGGCGCATGATTGCCGTCACCGATGCACAAAGCCGGCTCAACTCAGTGCGTTGGGCGTCGGCTGCCGGTCCCTGTGTAAAGGCGATCAGGTGCAGTTCGTGGCGTTCGCCGAGCGCGCGCAGCAACTGCATAATCCGCATGCGCGAGCCGTTGTCGGCTGGTTCGGGCCACCAGGTTGAGAGGGCCAGGATGCGCATAGAAGTCCTTCATAGTTGGCGATAGGCATAACGAACGGGCGGGCGCTAGTACTGCCGGGCGGAAGCCTCTGCCTGGGATCGACCAAAGCCGATGGACGAAGGCCGGGCACGGTGCGGTTTTGGTCGCTCGGCTTACGCTTTGTGTCGCACGCCCTTCGGTGTTGTTCGTATGCTCGATGCAGCTTGGAGCGTGCGAAATCGGTCGTATCCGTCCAGTGTGCGTTGGGCCGTGCGTTCCCAGGAAAACTGCGCCGCCCGCGTGTAGCCCAGGCTGCGCAGGCGTTCGGCCTCGGCCGGATCGCTCAGGACAGCCTCGAGGTGCCAGGCAAAAGCCGCCTCATCTTCCGCGTCGGTGATCCGCGCTGCGCCGCCGGCTATCTCCGGAATAGCGCCCCGATCTGAGGCGATCACCGGTGCGCCGCAGGTCATCGCTTCCAGGATCGGTATGCCGAAGCCTTCGATCCACGAGGGGAACAGAAAGGCCGCTGCGCCGCTGAAAAGTGTGATCAGGTCTTCCCGCGGCGGACGGAGCAGCAACTGAGCGCAGCCGGCCGCAACCGCCTCGTGAACAATCGGCAGCGGTTCATGCCGCGCAAAGAAGACGATCCGGTAGCGCTCGCGTAGTTCCGCCGGCAACCGACGCCATGCGCGGACGATCACTGCGGGGTTCTTCAATCCATCGGCGAGAACATATGGCTGCGCGAGCGTATAACGCGCCTGTACTGCTGCGTGCGCCGCCGGATCGACCACACGCTTGAGCTCGGGCGCCAGGCCATGGTGTGCGGCAACGATCTGTTCCGGATCGAGCCGGCAATAGCGCAGAATCGCCTGGCAGGCGTGATCCGAGACCGTCATCAGCCCGGCGGCGCAGCTTACCGCAGCACGACTCATCAGGTGCAGGTAGCTCATCATCGCAATTGTGCGTGCGTTTTTCGCGTGGCCGGCAATGATCTCACGCAGCGGCATCAAGTTAATCTCGTCGTGTAGTGTGATCACCGTAGCCGCACCGGCAGGCCCGAAACCGTAGTTGGCTGGAAAATGGGCAATGTCCAAGTTGTCCTGCGCCATGGCCCGGCGCATCAGCAGGTCGTTGGCGATGCTCGAAAGTGCGTTGCGGTACGGCAAGTAGCGCACGGTCGTCTGCTGCGGCAGGTCGTGAAGCTCAAAGGGCGCCTTCGTGTCGGCGTAGAGCACAAATGTATGCGCTTCGCCGGCGGCGATGAGCGCCGGTACAACCTGTTTCACATAAGCGTGGACACCGCCGACAAGGCCATGCGAGAGGTAGCGTACGTCAATTCCAATCCGCATCGTGCGCCTCCTCAGATCGAAACGCTCAGCCGGCCGAACCGCCCGTGCCAGAAGTCCGCCCATGCCAGGCGCATCCCCACCCGACCGCGGCGGGTGCGCCATTTCGGCCGTAGCCAGAGGCTGGCGTATGTGCGCAGGTCCTGCATGAACAATGCATTGAACCAGGTGACCGGCCCGGCGCCCGTGGCGTACAGAAACAGCAGCCGGTTACGGGTCATGTAATAGGCTAGGTACTCTTTGTCGCAGCGTCCGTCGAGCGGGATCTTGTGCCAGAGTTTGGCCTGGGGTATGAAGCGGACGCGCAGGCTGGCCCGTGTTGCGCGCACGCACCACTCGCTCTCCTCAAAATACATAAAAAAGCGCTCGTCGAGCAACCCCACTCGTTCGAGCGCGGCGCAACGGATGAGCATGGCGCACCCAGTGACGAAATCGACATCGCGGGCTTGCCGGTACTGACCGCCATCCGCTTCCTCGCCGGCCATCGTACAGACGCCGCGTCGCCAATCAATCGCCCCCCCGGCCGACCAGATCCGTTCCGGTGCGGCGTGGTAGTAGATCAGCGGTCCCACGGCACCGACGGTCGGGTCGGCTTCGGCGGCGGCAACCAGTTCACTGAGGAAGTCGGGGGCCACCTCGGTATCGTTATTCAGCAATAGCGCGTAGTCGTAGCCGTGGGCGAGCGTATAGCGCAAGCCAACGTTGTTGCCCGCTGCAAAGCCCAGGTTGGCCCCGTTCTCAATCACGACCGTTTGCGGGAAGGCCGCGCGCACCCGCTCCGGCGTCCCATCATGGGAGGCGTTGTCGAGCACGATCACGTCGTACCGCTTGCGGGGGTAATCGATCTGTTGCAGCGACGCCAGGCAGGCCAGCGTATCTGCAATGCCGTTGTAGCAGAGCACAAGAATGGCGACGCGCGGTTGCATTATGCCGCCTCCCCGATTGGCGCCGCATTGGAATGGGCTACGACTCGTTGATACGCTGCCATCAGTTCAACCATTTCGTCGTCAACACTGGCCGGCGGGCGGATGCCGGCGCTCAGTTGTCGGATTAATTCTGGTTCAGTGCGCAAGCGCTGGATCTGCCGCGCCAGATCGTTCGCATCGCCGGGGCGGAAATGCAATCCATCCACTCCGTCGCGCACGAGTTCTGCCATGCCCCCAAGGGCCGAGGTGATGACGGCGCGGCCGGCGGCGTGCGCCTCCAGGATCGCCAGCGGGCTGTTCTCGTACCAGATCGAGGGGACAACGACGGCATCGGCGTTCCCGAACACATGCACGGCCTGGTCGTTGGCGAACGGCCCGGCTAGCCTAATCCGCGGGTCGGCGCCGATCTGGGCTTTAATCTGGTTGACATAGGCCGGAAAACTGGCCAGGTTGCCGTGAATCGCAAGGCCAACCGAGCGTCCGGTTTGGGGCAGGCGCCGAATGGCGTCAATCAGTACGTGAACGCCTTTATGCTCGGCGATCTGGCCGATATAGGCCAGGCGCAGCGTCGCGCTCTTTCCGGGCGGCGGCGTTGCCTTCAGCCGCGCAGAGTCGATCCCGAGCCGAAAGACGTGAATATCGTTATACGTGACAATTTCGCGGTAGCGATCGGCGAGAAACTGCGAGGGCGCCAGCATCAGCGTGCTCAGGCCGAGAGCGCGGCGCAAGTAGCTGCGCCGCGCCGCTTGCTGATCGCGTTCAGCGCCGCCGGCCAGGGCGATCCAGGTGCGTCCCGCTGCCCCGGCGCTGAGTCGATCCGGCAGCCGGTGCCGCCGCTGGTTCAGCCGTAAGCACCAAGCGCAGCCGGCCGGATCAGCGGGGATCGGGTCGCAGATCTTGGCGTCGCCGCGCAGCAGCGTGATGCGCGGGCAGAGGAACCAGTAATCGTGCAGGGTAACCACGCTCGGAATGCCCTGGGCATGAGCCGCTTCGATGACGCCGGCGCCGATCAGGTAGCCACTCTGTAGATGCAGCAGATCGGGCCGGTCGGCGCGCATATGATCGGCCAGCCAGGCGGCAACCATAGGGTTGGCATAGCTCCAGTCGGGCGGCGCGCCCTGCAAGCCGAGGTGTAAACGCCAGACCGGCACGCCTTCATAGCTGTCCTGCTCGGCAACAACGCCGGCCGGGCGGGTTGCGTCGAGGGTTTCTACGCATATCACCTCGGCGGAATGGCCGTGCGCTAATAACCAGCGTGCCAGACGAAAGGTATAGAGTTCGGCGCCGGCGCTGTAGCGCGGCGGGAAATGGTGGATGGCGAGCAGGATTTTCATAACTACTCCGCAGTCGCCCGGCGTGCAGCGAGCATCCCGCGCACGAAAGCGGCTTCATCGGCGCCGACGACACGCAGCGCCAATAAGAGTCCGCCATACAACAATCCGCCGAGCGCTACGCTGGCCGGCACCGGCAAATCGCGCACCAGGTAGACCAGCACCGCCATGAACGCCACCGCCGTTGCAGCGCGCAGTAACGCGCCCCAGCGCATTTGGCCGAGTAGGTCGCGCAGCATCCAGAGATACTGACTGCACAAAACCAACTCGGTGACAACGGTGATGATTGCGGCGGCGAGGACGCCATAACGCGGAATAAGCAGCACATTGGCGGCAATATTGATACTGCTGCTAAGCACGATTGCCCGCGCCACGCGGCCTTCACGGCCGGCGATCACCACTACATAGCCCAGGAACTCGGAGAGGAACATCAGCGGCACCACCCAGATTAGAATGGCCAGGAGTGGTGCGGCGGGGGCGTATTCCGGGCCAAAGAGCAGCCCCACAATCGGCTCTGCCAGAATAAAGCCGCCAACCGTAATCGGCAGCGCTACAAGCAGCAGATAGCGCAGCAAGCGCTCATAGACCTGGGGCAGACTATCAGGGGCCAGGACGGACTGGCGTGATAATGAGGGGTAGAGCGCAGTGTTGAGCACGTTCGAAAGCGTCACCAGGGCGAAGACCAGATTATAAGCTGCATTGTAGTGGCCGGTGGCTGTATCGCCGCTGAAGATATTCAGCAACACCGTATCGAAGCGATACGAAATACCCAGGGTCAGGCCGATCACGCCAAAGGGCAGGGCCGCACGCAGCAGCGGCAGCCAGCGCTGGGGCGTGATCGCGCCTGGGCGGATGCCGATCCGGCGCAGCGCGCGGACAACGAGAATTGTCATCACCGCTACGCCGGTCATCGTGGCAATGATCAACCCGTAATAGCCGAAGCCCATCCAAAGGACAAGCGCCCCAAGGCTGACGAAAAGCAGTTGATTAACCACCTGCACGCCGGCGGTGAGGTCAAGCCGTTCGTGGCCGGCGAGCAGTGCTTCGCTGCTGCCGTGGACGGCGTAGATCAATACGGTAATCGCGTTCAGCGCGATCGCGCCGATCATCAGGCTGGGGCGCCCGGTAAGCAGCGCAGCGCTGACGACCATGATCCCGGCGCTGACGGCCAGGATCAGGCGCAACGCCAGCATATCGGCGTAAAGTGCCTGAATGCGTGCGAGGCCATCGGGCTTATCGCGTAGGCGGGCCACTTCGCGCACGGTGTATGGTGCGAGACCGAGATCGGCGATAAAGAGAAAGACCGTGCCGAAGCCAATGACGGCGGCATACTGGCCGAAGTCGGTTGCGCCCAGGTTGCGGATGATCAGCACCGTAAAGGCGAAGGAGAGCAGCTTGATCACGATCTGAGCTGCCAGGCCCAAAGCCGAGTTCCGCAGAATAGTCCGTGATAGTTGCTGCATAGGTTGGGGCGCGCTAAGCGCCTAAGATGCTCTGCTGAGCGCTGCTGAATGGTGCTGCGCTGCTGTGGCGGACTCGATGAGGGATGTCATGCGCTTGAGCCAGGCGTCAAACGAATAGTGCGCGTGCATCCATTCGCGCGCCTTCCGGCCCATGTGCACCACCCGTTGTGGATCATGCCAGAGCTGCGCTATCGCCTCGGCCATGGCCCGATCGTCGCCCTGGTTAACCAGCAAGCCGGTCTCACCCTCTACCAGATACTCGCTCAGGCCGGGCATACGGGTTGCGATCACCGGCTTGCCCATCGCCTGGGCGGCCTGCACCGAGGTGCAACCGGCGCTCCATTGGGTGGTAGCCTGAATTGGCACAATGATAAAGCGACTTTCGGCATAACAGGTGCGTAACGTGCGTGGATGTACGAACGGCTGGAGTGTGACATTCGGCGGAAGGTGCTCGTTTTCGTGTCCTCCGCGCCCTTGTACCCAACTGCTGCCGACGCGCAACTGGCATTGAATGTTGGGCAGGCGGCGCATCGCCCGGATCAGTGTCGGATAGTCGCGATACGAAAGCCCCAGGCTTTGAATGAATGGCTCGTCGGCGTGCGACGTCCTCTGCGGCTGGTAAAACCGTGTATCCACCGGTGTGTGCAGGGCGATAACTCGCTTCGGGCCCAGGCCGAGATAGGCGCGCATTTCTTCAGCCTCGGCCCGACTGATCGCGGCGATCAGATTCCAGCGCTCGGAGAGCCGGAGCGCCTTGATCATCCGCAACTTCTGCCGCGACATCCCGTGATGAAAAAGCACGACATGACGAATTGATCGATCCAGCAGCAATGCGAGGGGAATGCCGACGCGCTCCGAGAGACTCACCACCACATCATAGCCGCCTGCGCGGGCGTACTGCGCTACCTGCGCGGCCTGGCGCAGATCGAGGCGGCTGAGGCCTTCGAGTTGCTGCAGGAAGCGATTCGGCCGCAGCATGTTATAGTCGCAATACGTTGTTCCAAAGCGCTCGGCAAGCTCAAAATAGTCAACACGTTGGTGCTGACCGGTGCGAACCTCGTCACGCAGGCCCAGGCGTGTTGTATTTGTGGCCACAATTAGCACCCGCATCTTGCCCCCCGGTTGTTGTTTCATACTATGCACAGCCGGCGTAACACGCTGCTAAATGTATGTGGCCCTCAGGTGACAGCTCTGTTCGGCTTACTGCGTGACGTAATACGTCCAGTACTGATGGGCGTTCTTTGGCGCTTCATCAGGGGAGATCGCCAGGATGTTTCCACCGATGCCTTTCAGGTGGGCCACAAGCTGATCGCGCCGACTGGCGTGAACCTGTTGCGGGTAGAGGCTGAGACGTTGGTACAGGGTTGTTTCAGGAACGCCCAGGCGGCTCAGGATTGCAAAGAGCCGCCGGCGTAGTTGAACGCGATGCGCCGGCTTCATTTCATGAATCACGGTAAAAACGAGCAATCCGTCTGTGTCGAGCAGGCGCACAAATTCGCTCAAGAATTGCTGCACAACGCTCTGCTCGGAGATATGGTGGAGGACGCCCCAGCAGTAGACCAAGTCGATACTGTTATCGGCGAGGTAGGACAGCTCGGCCCCGTTATTGACGCGAAAGTCGGTGTTTGAGGCGGTGCGATAGATCTCACGCGCTTTGCTGATCAGGCTATCTGCAATATCGAGCCCCAGATAGTGGCTAAAATGGTTGCGAAAACCGCGTGCCAGGCGCCCGACGCCGCAGCCGTAATCCAGCACGTGCGTGTGGCGGTGCGGATACCCGAACCTGCTGATATACGTCATCAGGTGATTAACCTGCCTGTCGCCGGTGCGGAGAAACTCTTCGAGGTCACAGGCGCCGAATTTGTTTGTGCCCGGCATCGCCCAGGGGATCCAGCCGGCCAAGGGTGTCCCACTGACGTTTGATCGCTTGCAAAGACATCATTACCTTCCTTTTATAAATACCTCAACACGTTATAAGTACCGCAACACGCGCGGATGGCGCTTCCGTACCTCCCGATACCAGCCCGCCAGCGGCAGCAAAATTGCTAAGCCGATCAGCCAGGCGCTATACCCCCAGATGATCAGCGGCCCCGGTAGATTGGCCAGGCCTAACACCTGCGCTATCAGGTTGTACACAACGATATGCGCTACATAAAAGAAAAGTGACACCTGGCCCACCAGCACAAGCCGCTGGAGCGGCCCGCCGTTGAGCAGCTGCGGCCAGGCGTAAAAACCGGCCAGGAGCAATGCTGCCAGCCCCAGGTTGAAGGCGAAATAGCTCAGGCTCGGCGGCGCTTTACTCATCACCAGGAAGTGCGTCGGGCCGGCGCCTACTGCGCCGTATGGCCCCAAATCGCCGAAGCCGCCTAGCAGGCGTAGCCCCAGCCAGAGGCCGAGTAACCCCAACCCAACCAGCACCCAGGTGCGTGGTCGGCGCATGGCTGGGTGGCCCTGAAGTTGTCCAAGCGCGTATCCAAGCCACATCAGCGGCGCCCAGCCGAGCACTGCAAAGCCAAGCGCCGGACGCGTAGCGTAGCTGTAGGTAAGCCAGAAAGCCTGCCAGAACGGCTGCGGCGTGTTTGCCGCCAGCGGCGCGGCCATGGCGCCGATCAGCGCCTGATGGGCCAGCAGGATCGCCAGCGCTACGCCGGCCAACAGTACCGCCGGCAAGTGGCGCAGCACGCTCAACACTACCAGTCCGGCAGCCATTGCCGTCAGGACATGCACATACGGGGCATCGCCGCGCCAAAAATAACTACAGATCGTCAGGTCGAGCGCCAGAATGACCGCTGCGCGGATCAGCATGTAGCGCGTTGTTGCCCATTCGTTGTTCCCTTTGCGCGCC
>JBBRUG010000128.1:0-15189 GCA_038247995.1 Chloroflexales bacterium
AAAAGGCGCTGACGAGCAGGCCCAGCCAAAATTTCCAACTACGCACCCACCGCTCCTTAGTATCGTCTACGCTCTGCACCACCGGGCATCCTACCGCCCTGGGTACGCCTTGTCAAAGGAACACCACTGTGCAGACACAAACAGCGGCACCATTATTGATCGTTATGCTTGAGATTGTAACTTGGTTGCTTCAATAGCTTGCAAAAATAGAACACAAGTGCTATAATGCGAGTGGGACGAATCCATACATCGGGCGGCATTCGGGCCGTCTGCGGGACGAACAAGGCCACGGGCTCTGCCCGGGAAGGGGGCCAGACATGTACGAGAAAGCAATCATCTACGACCCGGAGACGCGGGATTTTGCCATGTACCTGGACGGAGAGCTTGTCGGCTTCGCACGCACCTATCAGGAAGCCGAAGTGACCCTCGATCAGCTCATCCTGGAGTTGCTGAGTGGCCGGTATGTTCGTGAAGCTGCATGATCTGACCCACGAATGAATTTTGTTAGGCGCGGTGCGCAGTTGCTATTTCATGAGGCGCTGTCCGGTCTTCGTTCATGATCCTTGGCGCGCAGATGGTTGTCACCCCTGCGCGCTTTGCTATAATTGCGCTCAGGAGCGCATCCGGGGCAAATGTATACTGTATTGATGTAGCGCTCTAGCGCTCTAGCGCTTTACCACTTTACGAGGATCTTATGGCTGAGCAGAACTTGTGGCAGCGCCTCACGGCTGCAATGAATCGTGAATATGAGCGTCGGGTACGGGCGGCAAGTCTGGTCATTGAGTATGGCGCTAACCAGCATAGTGTTCACCAGGACGCAACCGAAGCCGCCGCTGAGGCGGCGGTGATTATGAACATCCCGCGGGGTACCCCGCGCAAGCAACCGCCACCCTCAGCATCCGGCTCCGATCATTCGTGAACATTGGTAAAGGCTGCGTCATCGATTAAAGCGGTGCTGCGAAACTGCTTGCGCAGCCTCCGCGTGTACAGCAGACTTATCAGGTGCGACCTTCAGAATGACATCCTCATATGTGCTTGGCACTCCGCCGAGCGGTCGCCCCTAACAGTTGCCAAAGTGTTTTGTAGATAACTTCTGCTTGCCTCCCGCCTTTTACCTTCCGCCTAACTCCTGTGTTCTGCCGCTTGCCGCACCTCGTGTTTTGTAGTACAATGCTCGTGTCATATAATCACTAAGTGTGACATCTAATGTAAATGTAGGTACACGCTAAACGCCTATGATGCTGCTTTGCTGTGCTGGAATCAGGCTTTGTAAAGCGTAAAAACATTTTATTGATTGTGCATATTCGTTTGCTGGAGTGCTAGTCGCTGAGCACAGCCGATCTGGGCTATGTGCGACATACACATGGAGTATTGTGTGGACGTTCAGCTAGAGGAGGGCAGTCGTTCGGCTGTCGCACAGAGTCATCCCACACCCTGGCACACGCCAGAACGCTTGATTATCGTTTATTGGTCCGCATCGCTGATTATTGGGGTTCCGCTCTTATTCGATCTGCTGACAAGTTGGAATGTGTCAGCTACGCTAGCCCAACCCTGGCTGGTTGTCTGCTTACTCGCCACCTTTGCGTTTAGCCAGATCCTCTATGTAGTGGTTGCTCGCCACGACGATCGTCCATTGCGTTGGGGCAGCACGCTGATTTTTGCGCTCGGAAACGGCTTTTTTGAAACCCTGGCTTTCGCGATTGTGTTCCGGCTCGGCGCATTGCTGGGTGTTGGCCTCGCGAACCTGATCGCTCCGTCGGCATCGGACACGGTGGGTTTTATTGCCGGCTTGATCGCTTTTATCCTCTATGGTGGTCTGATCCACGGCCTGTTCTGGTTGCGCATCCTCCCGCCGCACCTCGACGACGCGCCCTTCTCGCGCCGCGTACGCCGGCTGCGCCCGATTGCCGAAGTTGCACTTGTGGTTGGCTGGAGTATTTGCTTCTGGTATATGGCCGATATCTGGACGATTGTCTTCTTACATGTGCTTGTCGATATCGGGTTGATGCTGCGCGTCCGTCCGAAGATCTTTCCCTCGCCGGCGATCGCAGCCGTAGATTGACGTAACGAAAGCGCTCGCGCGTCAAGTTATTGCACACGCATTTCTGAATCGTGAATGTTACAGCGGCGGGCAGAACCATTATGTCTGTCCCAGGCTGTCGCGAGCGGCGTGCGTGCGCAAAAATCCCTCAAAATTGCTCGCTCTTGCATACATCCACCCTGCTTGCACTCGCGTAGAGTACTATGCAACCAGGAAATTGTGCAAAACATTGTCAAAGGTAGTGCTAAGGACTGCAAGCGCGCGATTGCAGTCCTGACGCCTGAGATAAATGCGTTCCTGGTAGATGGAACGATGTCAGTATGTTTTGAGGAGGCATTTGTGATTATTCGGAAGCTTACAGCAGTTCTGGCCACTCTGGCCCTGGCCCTGATTCTCGTCCCGACCACGTTCGCCCAGGCCGGCACCGCTAAGGTGCGTGTTGTTCACGCATCGCCCGACGCCCCGGCTGTAGATGTGTACATCGATGGTAGCGCCGTGCTGACCAACGTACCTTTCTTCACCGCCAGCGATTACCTCGATCTGCCGGCCGGTTCGTACCGAATTCAGGTAACCCCCACCGGCTCGCCCGCCGATCAGGCCGTAATTGATGCCACGGCGACGGTTGAGGCCGGCATGGCTTACACCATTGCTGCCACAGGCCTGGTGGCTTCGATCGCGCCAGCAATCATCGTGGACGACCTGAGCGCTCCGGCCAGTGGTTCGGTCAAGGTGCGGGTCTACCACTTCAGCCCGGATGCCCCGGCTGTTGATGTGAAGCTTGCCGACGGCACAACGCTGATCAGCAGCCTGGCTTTCCCCGCTGCCAGTGACTACCTCGAAGTCCCGGCCGGCACATACGACCTGCAGGTTACGCCTGCCGGTGGCGACGCGGTCGTGATCGACCTGCCCGGCACCGCGCTTCCGGCCGGCCAGATCGTCTCGGTTTTCGCCACGAACGAAGTTGCCAGCATTGCGCCTGAGGTTGCCGTGACGGCGCCTGTGGCCGCTGCTGCTCCGGCCCCTGGCCCATCGACCCTGCCGACCACCAGCAACGGCGCGACTGAGCCGATGGTGCTCTTGGCCCTGTTCGCTGTGATGATGGTTGGTGGCGCATTCGTGCTGCGCCGCGTTGCACGCTAATTTGGCTGCATAGCCATTCATTGCATCGCACTGTCCTCGTTGTGGGCCGATCCTTTTCCAACGATCGGCCCACAATGCGTTCGCCGTTCTACGATGCTGCGGAAACGCTTGACAGTTGCTCTATTGACAATAGCTAGTAGGTTGTGCTACCATTGCGTGAGACGCTTGATTATGTAAAAATGTAGTCTGCATGTCCGGGGCATAGATCCTAAATCACCTATGCCCTATCCTGGTGTAGGACTTATGGTCGCGCCAACCAGGACCATTATGCTACCTACTACAAACGATAGTATATAGGTGAGATTGGGTAAAATGCCCGTTAAGTAGCATAGAACTGTGATCGCCTTGGGCGCATTGCAGTTACGCAACGTACTTGAGCGAGAAAGAGCGTTGGGCGCTGTGGATAAGGCGGGTTGGGGTTTGCGGCAGCAAGGGAGGCAAGGGAAAGCGCGTTCATCACGACGGCTCTTCCCATTCCTGATCCTGGTGATGGGTTTGGCCCTGAGTGGTTGCATGGAAGCGCTTCGGCCAGGAGTGCCGCCCGTTGGCCAGCCACCGGCGGGTATTGCGACAATCACCTCTGAGCCAACCCAAACTATGGCAAGCACTGTGCCCGTCGGTAGCCCTGAACTGCCGACCCTGACGCCCGAGGCTTCAATATTGCCGACCCTAGAAACGATGCCAACCGCTCCTGTGCCCGAGCAAGTTCCCACAGAAACGATGCCAACCGCTCCTGTGCCCGAGCAAGTTCCTACGCTTGTTTTGCCCACAATGCCCGCCCTGAGCAACGAAGCGCGTTGGCGTGCCCAACAAATTGATCGGGTCGTGTTTGATTCAACTCAAACCTATATGACGACAAGCAGTGATCTCTGGTGGTTCGATCCGGTCAATCAGCAGTCAATTATTCTCGGAACAATCGCCGGCGATTTTACGGTGCAAGCCGAATTCGTTTTGCAAAGCCAGGGACGCAACGCACTTGAGGTTCCTTATCAGGTGAATCAAAGCTATGGCTTGACAGCGCTTTCACCAGCGATTCTTGATCGGATTACTGCTGCAGGGTATACCGGTTGGATCGAAACCTATGTGTTTCGTGCGCCCAATGTTGTTCGTCGCTAAATAGCAACCATGCCACAACGTTGTATACATCTGACATATCTAGCCCAACGTGGCCGTGTTGCAGCGAAACCGCGCTTGCATCGCGGTCACGACTCTTTTGGGGCCTTGTTAATTGGGTACAGATGTGCTAAAATAGAACATCTGTACGGCTATCTCGTTTCTGCACAACATCGTAGTGCCACGCTGTGCATTCCGCAGCCGGCGAAAGGAATGAGCAAAGGTGAGTAGTCGATACCTTGATATGGTGCGTGGGCAGCGTCGACGTGGTGGTGGTGGCTGGCAGTTTACCGCCAAGTCGTTGCTCGCCGTGCTTGCTGTCGTTGCTATGACCGGCTCGGCGGTCTACTGGTGGGGTGTACAGAGCCAGTTGACGGATAACCGGATCGTAGCGATTGCTTTTACGGCGATTCTGGTTCTCGCGCCGCCCTCGTTAACTTCATTTCTCATCCCCTGGTCGCCCGGTGGGATGTTACTCCAAAAAATTAATGCGCGTACCTGGGGCTATACAGTTATTATTGGTGCGGCGCTTTATTTGCTTTATTACTCGTTTGAAATTCAATATTCCTGGTGGGCTTCACAGCCGATTGTGGCCAGTACTGGTCTGATCCTTCAGCAGGTGATCATTGGGATTATCGGCTTTATTATCATTCCAGCGCTCCTTTGGACGCCGGTAACCAGCGAAGAGTTGGTCGAACAGGTGCGGCAGGCCCATCTGGTGCGACGGTATGAGTTGCAAACCCAGGCCGATATTGCGATTCTGCGGGCAACGCTTTTACGCGCTCAAGAAAAGGCCCTGATCGGCTTCGCGAATCTGACGGTTCAGGAAAAAGAAGAACTTGCCGGGGTTATGCGTGGCCTGGTTAAGGGGATCGATGGCACCCTCCGTGATATCGGTGATTCGGTGAAGACGGTTAGTGGTGCAGCCATTCCGTTTCATACCCTGGACGACAATGACGATATTCGTGGCTATCTCGATTATATTCACGAGAGCCTGACGGATAATGCGTTGTTGCCGCGTCGTACCGGCCAGACTGAGCGCATTACGACGCAACAGTACGCCGAAGAATATTACGAAGAACAGCCCTATGACGAGCGTCGTCCACGGTTGCGTGATGAGCGGCGTTAGCCGGTTTTAATTGATTCTGATGCGTAAATGGTTCAGGTTGGTTTGAGGGTTTTCGTATGCAAGGCTATCGTTTCAGCACCGATCGCCGCCTCCCTGAGCGTGATATGTACGACCTCGCCGATGCGCTCGCACTTCAACTCCACGAGACGATCGGCCCGCGGGTCTATCGGTTGCCCCGCCAGGATATTGGCGCGCTTATTTTGCCCTATATCGACGATCTGGCGGCTTCCGACCAGAGCGATCTGGCCTGGATCGTCTGGCACCTCTTTCAGGATGCCCGTGAAATGGAGCTTCCGGGCGGCTAGAGTGCGCTTGCAGAAGGCAGGTTCCGTATGGCCGTGATCCAGCGAATCGGGATCTATGGCGGTACCTTCGACCCGATTCATCTGGGGCACCTTGCGATCGCTGAAGAAGCGCGCTGGGCGCTGGATCTGCACCAGGTGATCTTTGTACCTGCCGCCCGCCAGCCGTTTAAAATGGACTCGACCACCGCCGACGCCAGTCGGCGGTTGATCATGACCCGCCTCGCTTGCTCTTCTAATCCGGCGTTTACTGTCTCCGACAGCGAACTCCAACGCGCCGTTCCCTCATATACCATCGATACACTCGCGCTGTTCCGGGCCCATTTTGGCGCGCATGCAGATCTGATCTTTATCCTCGGCGCAGATGCAGCACGCGATCTGCCTCGTTGGCATCGGGCGCGTGAACTTATGACGTTGGCTCGCTTCGCGGTGATTGAACGCCCAGGCGTAAGGCTGGATCTTCACCAACTTGATCGGGAGCTTCCCGGTGTTGTTGAACGCCTGACGATTATTGCCGGGCCGCAGTTGATCATCTCTAGTACCGAACTGCGCCGACGCCTCGCTACAGGCCAACCGGTGCGCTACCAGATCCCTGAAGCAGTTTATGCTTATATCTGTGCCCACGGTCTGTATGGGGTTGCTGCGCCTCAACAGCGCCAGAACAGCTCCTCGGCGCTATGACTGAGTACGCTGCTGAGCTTCTTGCCACAACGGCCGCCGCTTGGGGCTTCCCGTTGAGTTCGCATCAATTGGCCCAGTTTACGCATTATGCTGCGTTGCTCACCGAGTGGAATGCCCATACCAATTTAACTGCGATCAGTACATCTGAGGAGATTTATCGGCGTCATTTCCTCGACTCATTAAGCCTGGCGCGGGTATGGGGCGATTTGCCCCACAACTTGATCGATATTGGCGCTGGGGCAGGCTTTCCGGGGGTGCCACTCAAGATCTTGCGCCCGGAACTTGAACTTACCCTGGTTGATTCGGTAGGCAAGAAGACGGCTTTTTTGCGCCACCTAGTACAAGAATTGGGACTGCAGGGCGTAGATGTGCGAACAGCGCGCGTTGAGAAGTTAGGTCACGATCGGGCCGAGCGCGAACGATATGACGTCGTTACGGCGCGTGCCGTCGCCGAGTTACGGGTTCTTGTCGAATATGCTCTGCCGCTGGCGCGGGTCGGTGGGCGCCTCCTTGCGCCGAAAGGTGCTGCCGCGAATGCCGAGCTCGCTGCTGCTGCCCACGCCATCACCCTCCTCGGCGGCGCTCCTGCCAAGTGTGTGCCGATTGATCTGCCCGGTCAGGATGCTGCCGTGGTGATTGTGATTGCAAAGACCGCCCCAACCGATGCACGTTACCCGCGTGCAGTCGGCATTCCCCGTCGCCGTCCCCTGTGATCTGGTGAAAACGCAGTACACTGCATCTCTTGGCAAACTGGAGGATATGCTGCCCCGGTGTAACCTTTTCATGGGCACACACGTATCTTGTCTTGTGAACACCTGGTGTGCGTGCTAGAATAGCAGCGCACTCTTGAGCGACATACGTATGTCGGACGATGGTGTCAAGCTTATTGCCAGCGCTAAGTAGAGGAGTCAACTATGTCTTTCCTGGGACGGGTCAGCGATCTGATCAGCGCCAATGTTAACTCAATGCTCGACAAGGCCGAAGATCCTGAGAAGATGGCGAATGAGTATTTGCGTCAGCTCACCAATGAATTGTACGAGGCGCGTACGGCTGTTGCGGCCTCGATGGCCGACGAAACGCGGCTCGAGCAGCGTCGTGTTTCCAGCCAGTCCGAGTCTGAAGCCTGGCAGAGCCGTGCCGAAGCTGCGCTTCGCGCTGGTGATGAAGAGCTAGCCAAGGCTGCGCTCGGCCGTAAGGTACAGGCGCAGAAACTCGCTGACGAGTATGGTCAGCAGGAAGCCGCACAGGAAGAGCAGGTGGATGCGCTCCAGAACGCCCTGGTTCAGTTGGAGACGCGCATTGCGGAAGTGAAGGCGAAGAAGGAATTGATCATCGCCAAGAAGAACCGTGCGCAGACGCAGGAAGCGCTGCAGCGCACGGCCGCCAGCATTGGTCGGCTGAGCGCCCTCGATAAGCTCGACCAGCTTGAGGAAAAGGTCGATGACCGGTTGGCCAAAGCTGATGCGATGGCCAAGTTGGAGAACGACTCGCTCGAGTCGCGCTTCACAGATCTGGATAAAGAACAAGCCGTCGACTCGGAGCTTGCCGAACTGAAGCGCAAGATGGGTATGGCGTAGAGGTTTTTGGGGAGGGGCGCAGCGCCGGTTAAAACGCGCGGCGCCCCATTTTTATTTAGCGGGCCGTTTCGTAGCAGGCACGGCAGCGCGCCTCGTAGAGGTCGAGGCCGCCGACAACAATTGTTGGCGCGTCGTTCGGCGCCGGAGCGCCGTCGATCAGGCGCTGCGAGCGGGTTGCATAAGCGCCGCAATGTACGCAAATGGCATACAGCTTGTCTACTTGCTCGGCTACGGCCATCAGTTGCATCATCGCGGGGAAGGGCTCGGCGCGATAATTCTGGTCGAGCCCGGCCACCAGAACACGTAGCCCGCGGTCGGCCATTTGCTGACAACCAGCAACAATTTCTTCCGGGCTGTCGATCAAAAAGTGCAATTCATCCAGCGCAACAACTTGTACATCGTCAATATGCGCCAGCACCTCGTGGATCGACTGAACCGGCAGTGCTTCAAGCCGGGTGCCGCTGTGGCTGGCGACATGGCCCTCGCTGTAGCGCGTGTCGAGCCGAGGGGTGAAGATCCGACACGTTTGGCGCGCGATCATCACCTGGCGCATCCGGCGAATTAATTCTTCCGTCTTTCCACTGAACATACATCCACAGATGACTTCGATGCGCCCACTGGCGCTGAGCCGGGTCATAGGGTAGCTACTCCTTGTTCTGGCGCTGCCGCTATCCAGCGCTGTGTTATACTCAAATCAACCTCTGCGCTTTTTTGATGAATGCGCGAGTATAGCATGCTTTTATCGCTCTGCGGATGGCTCCAGCCCGCCGCTTACACGCTCCCGGCAATGCCGAGCGGCTCGCCTACCTATGACGACGCGCACGACTGAAGACGAACGGTTGCTCAGTACCGACGATCCGCTGGCGCGTGCCTTTACGCATACCGATCCCTGGCGAGTATTGCGGATTATGGGCGAATTTGTTGAGGGTTTCGACAGTCTGGCTGGGATCGGACCGGCGGTTACGATTTTCGGATCGGCGCGCGTTCCGGCTGATCATCCGCACTATCTGGCTGCAATCGAAACGGCACGCCAATTGAGCGAAGCCGGGTTTGCAATCATCACCGGCGGCGGCCCTGGGCTGATGGAAGCTGCCAATCGTGGTGCGCGCGAGGCCGGTGGGCGCTCGGTAGGTTGTACGATCGAACTGCCGTTTGAGTCCGGCGCCAATCAGTACGTCGATATCGAAGTGCGCTTTCGCTACTTCTTCGTGCGCAAGATGATGTTTGTGAAGTATGCCAGCGCCTTTGTGATCTTTCCCGGCGGCTTCGGCACGCTCGACGAATTATTCGAGGCGCTAACGCTGATCCAGACCGGCAAAGTTCATAATTTTCCGGTTGTACTCGTGGGAACGGCTTATTGGTCGGGTTTGCTCGATTGGTTCCGCACGACGATGCTGCCCGAACAGAAGATCAATGCCGCTGATCTGGATCTGCTGAAGGTGTGCGACGATCCCGCCGAGATCTGTACTCTGGTGCGTCAGGCATACTTCGAACGCCAAACCGCCCAGCAGCAGCGCCAGGCCACTGAGGGCGGGTGATCGAAGTTTGTGTAATAGGTTGGGTTCGTAGCACGCGCTTCACGTAGGCTGTCCGACCGCCAACCAGATACATCGTGCGCGTGCTGCGGCCTTACACTTCGTTGTCTCTCCCTTGCCTCCCGCTATCTGGCGCTCGCCTGACCTACCCGCGCTCGACATATTGCTTGCGGTAGTACTCCAGGTATTCCCCCGACTTAATTGGTCGCCACCAGGCTTCATTATCGACATACCAGCGCACAGTTTTTTCGAGCGCCTCGGCGAAGCTGTGCCGTGAATGCCAGCCCAGCGCCTGGAGCTTGCTGGTGTCGAGCGCGTAGCGACGATCATGGCCGGCGCGATCGGTGACGTGCTGGAGTAGGCTTTCTGGTTTGCCGAGGATGGCTAAGATCATGCGCGCCATCGCGATGTTGGTTGTCTCGACGCCGGTACCGACGTTATAGAATTCACCAAGTTGGCCGTTGTGCAGCACAACATCGATCCCTTCGCAGTGGTCGCCAACATACTGGTAATCGCGCTGCTGGAGGCCATCGCCATAGATCGGCAACGGTTGATCGTCGATGGCGTTGGTGGTGAAGAGCGGCACGGCCTTTTCCGGGTAGTGGAGCGGGCCGATATTGTTTGAGCCGCGGGTGGTGGTTACGGGCAGGCCATAGGTGACGTAATAAGCGTAGACAAGATGTTCGGCGCCGGCCTTGCTTGCCGAGTAGGGGCTGCGCGGCTCCAGCGGGTCGCCCTCGCGCGAGCGCTGCGGCGCCGGGATTGCGCCGTATACTTCGTCGGTGCTGATCTGATGGAAGCGTTCGAGGCCGGCTTCACGCGCAACTTCGAGCAGCGTCCAGGTACCGTTCACATTCGTGCGAACTACCGCGTCGGGGGCGAGGATCGAGCGGTCGACGTGCGTTTCGGCGGCGAAATTGACGATCGTGTCGATCGTGTGGCTGCGCACGGCTGCGCGTACAGCGTCTATGTCGCAGATGTCGCCTTCAACGAAGGTAAAGCGCGGATCGGCGGCGACGGTGGCTAGGTTCTCGCGCCGGCCGGCGTAGGTAAGCTTGTCGTAGACAACGACGCGATACGCGCTGTATTTGGCGAGCAAATAGTGGACAAAGTTTGCGCCGATGAAGCCGGCGCCGCCGGTAATAAGCAAATTACGCATGGAGTTCCCTTTTCCAACTGCCGCCTTACCGGACCAACAGTTGCAGCGGCGCTTCGAGCAGCGCCTTCACCTCTTTGAGGAACTGCGCAGCCACCGCGCCATCGACGATCCGGTGATCGGCCGAGAGCGTAAGGTTCATCACCTGGCCGACGACGATCTCGTCGTTGCGGACGACAGGGATCTTGCGCACGGCGCCGACGGCCAGCGAGGCGGCCTGGGGCACAGTGATGATCGAGCCAAACTCGATCACGCCGAACATGCCCAGGTTTGTTACCTGGAAGGTAGCGCCTTCGAGTTCGTTCTGCTTGATCTTGCCTTCGCGGGCGCGCCCGGCCATGGCGCGGATCTCGCCGCTGATTGCGCCGACGCTCTTCTTGTCGGCGTCTTTCACCACCGGCGCAATCAGGCCGTCGTCGAGGGCGACGGCGACGCTGACGTTTACCTGCGGGTGGCGCACGATGCCGGGTTGGCCTGCGCCGGTAAGGGCGTAGGTGGTGTTCACGGCCGGCAGCGTTACTAGCGCGTTGGCCGCTGCTTTGATCACTAGATCGTTGACGGAGACCTTCATGTCGCCGGCGTTGATCTGCTTGCGCAATTCCATGAGCGCGTCCATGTCCACCTCGACGGTGACATAGATGTGCGGCACGCCGGGCTTGCTGTCGCTCATTGCGCGGGCGATGGCCTTGCGCATCCGCCCAAGCGGTTCGGCTTCGGCACTGGTAGGCGCGGGGGCGGATGGCGCCGGGCTTGGCTTGGCTGCCGGCGCAGGTGCGGGCGCTGAGGCCGGCTCTGCCGGTTTCGCGCCACCCTTAGCGGCGAACGCTTCGACATTTTCTTTAATAATCCGGCCACCGGGGCCGGTGCCCTGTACCTGACGCAGATCGACCCCCAATTCGGTGGCGATGCGGCGCGCAACGGGGGAGGCCATCACGCGGCTATCATCGCCGGTGCCGTTGCTACTTACGGGCGCTGCCGTTTCAGCGGGTGCAGCAGTTGCCGTAGGTGCGGCTTCGGGCGCGGGCGCTGCAGCTTCCGGTGCGGCTTTGGGTGCGGGCGCAGCAGCAGCAGCATCCGGCGGCACATCGCCGATGTAGGCGATGATCTCGCCAATTTCAACCGTCTGACCCTCAGGAATGACGATTTTCGTCAGCGTCCCGGCTTCAAACGACTCCAACTCCATCGTCGCCTTATCGGTCTCGATCTCGGCAATAATCTCACCCATGGCCACCTGGTCGCCGGGTTGTTTGAGCCAGCGGCCAACGGTGCCTTCCGACATCGTATCCGACAGGCGGGGCATCGTTACCTCAGCCATAGCACACTCCTGATCTGACGGGGGTTAGCGCCAGCGTACCTCGCGCTGACCCCCGCGCTCTACTCCTACTTCTTCCCCTTCAGCACGCTCCGAATGGCATAGATGAGGCTATTGGCGTTCGGCTTTGATGCCGCTGAGAGATCTTTGGCATAGGGGAGCGGCACTTCCAGGCCGGCAACACGCTGTACGGGTGCATCGAGGTGATCGAAGGCTTCTTCCTGGATCGTGGCGGCGATCTCGGCGGTGATGCCGTACGAATACCAGTCCTCGGCGATCACCACGGCGCGGTTGGTTTTGCGCACCGATTCAATAATCGTCGGGCGGTCGAGCGGGCGCAGCGAGCGCAGGTCAACCACCTCGACCGAGATGCCCTCTTGTTCGAGCTTTTGGGCAACCTGCATGGCGATCGCGGTCATACGCGAGTAACTGACCACCGTGACGTCGGTGCCCGCGCGTTTCACTTCGGCGACGCCGATCGGCACGACATAATCTTCGTCTTCGGGCACTTCACCCTTGGTATCGTAGAGGGCGAGGCTCTCGATAAAGATCACCGGGTCGTCGTCGCGGATGGCGGCGCGCATCAAGCCCTTCGCGTCGTAGGGGTTGGAAGGGGCGACGACCTTAAGGCCGGGGCAATAGGCAAACCAGTTTTCGAACGACTGCGAGTGGGTTGCGCCGAGTTGGCCGGTGCCGCCGGAGGGCGTGCGAATGACCATCGGCACGCGCACCTGGCCGCCGAACATATAGTGGATTTTGGAGGCGTGGTTAACGACCTGGTCGATCGCGACGAGGATGAAGTTGATCGTCATAATTTCGACGACGGGGCGCAGGCCGAGCATCGCCGCGCCAATGGCAATGCCGACGAAGCCTTCCTCGGCAATCGGCGTATCGACGACCCGCTTCGGACCGAACTCGGCGAGCAAGCCCTCGGTGATCCGATACGAACCCTGGAAGACGCCGATCTCCTCGCCCATGAGGAGCACATTCTCGTCGCGGGCTAATTCTTCGCCAAGCGTATCGTTGAGCGCCTGGCGGTACGTAATAATAGGCATAATTCCTCACAGATCGAACGGTGGTAGACGCGCAGCGCGCTGCAATGCTACCGCCACATTTACACCTCGCCCCGATTGATCCTGACTGCACGCATGGCGTCCTCGGTGCCGGGGATATTGGGTACCGGGGAGGCATACATATTGTCGTAGAGCTCCTCAAACTTCGGCTCGGGGCTTGCATTGGCGAAATCGATCGCCTCCTGGACTTCTTTTTCGACTTTGTCGACGGCGGCCTTCAGCCAAACATCGTCGGCAATGCCGTTGTCGTGGAGCATGGTGGCGAAGTTGCGCACCGGATCGTGCTCTTCACGGCCCTGGCGCACAAAGTTTGGATCGCGGTAACGATCGGCGTCGATCACCGAGTGACCACGGAAGCGGAAGCTCACCAGATCGAGGATGGCCGGTTCGCCCTCTGCTTCAGCCTTGGTGCGCAGGCGACGTACGGCATCGCGCACGGCGAGCATGTCGGTGCCGTCGATCTGTTCGCCGTGGATGCGGAACGAGGCGCCTTTCTTCCAGAGATCGGGTTCGGAGGAGCCCATTTCGACGCTGGTGCCCATGCCGTAGCCGTTATTGACAATAAAGAAGAGCACCGGACACTTCCAGAGCTTGGCGAGGTTGAGCGACTCATAGAAGGCGCCGATGTTGGTTGTACCATCGCCCATCTGGGCCACGACAACGCCGGGCTTGCCCTGGTAGCGCAGGGCGTAAGCGGCGCCGACGGCAAGCGGCACCTGGCCGCCGACGATCGCGTAGCCGCCCATAAAATGCTTCTCGGCGTCGAAGAGGTGCATCGAGCCGCCGCGACCGCGAGCGACGCCGCCTTCCTTACCGAATAATTCAGCCATCACCGGGCCGGGCGGCACACCGCGGGCAAGCACATAACCATGCTCACGGTAGTTAGTATAAATATAGTCGTCGGGCGTCAGTGCGGCCATCAGGCCGACAATCGTAGCCTCTTCACCGATGTTTAAGTGGCAATAACCGCCAATCCGGGCCTTGACGTACATCTCGCTGGTGCGCTCTTCGAAGCGTCGGAGCAGCAGCATCTGGTAATAATAATGCTTTAGCTCATCGGCGTTCTCGCGCTCCAGAGCGGAACGAGCCGGATCCGCTACCTTAGCCATCAACACACTCCTTATCATGTATGCGGCGCCTGGCGCCAACCCGCTGGAGGGCGTCGGGAGAGCCGTAGATCGCAACGTATGCTGCGGGCCGGGCCGCAGCCGATTGGTTGACCTTACATCCCGGGCGGCACAACATCATGGATGAAGGCATTTTTACCGGCGCCACAGAGCGGGCACTGCTCGGGCGGCTCCATGCCGCGCACGATCTCGCCGCAGACGCCGCAGACCCAGCGCATCGCAATCTGGCGCACCAGATCCGAACGGCTGACGATGCCCACCACGCGGTTGTTATCGACCACCGGCACGCGCCGGATGCGCTGATTCGTCAGCAAGTGTTGCACCTGCTCAACGTCGGTGTCCGGCGTGACGCTGATCACGCCACGGGTCATAATATCGGCAACAACACGGCCCGCCTTGGCGATCAGGTCGTGTTCGGTGACGAGCCCTACCAGCCCACCGGAATCGTTCACAACCGGCACGCCGCTAATCCGGTTCCGGGCCAGGGTACGCGCTGCATCCTCAATGGTGGCTTCATCGAGGATGACGATCACGTCTCGCGTCATGATCTCGCTGGCTTTCATCGGCATTAACTTTCTTCGTTACAGATTCGTCGCATTATTTGTGACTAACATCACAAAGAATTTCCAAAACGCGCTGGCGTTCGGATTACAGCGCAGCCTCTATGCCGCAGCGCTATGCCGCCCTTAGTATAACAGACCTTTTCCGGAATGTGGGCCAGGGCTGGTTCTGGGACAGGGATCAGCAACGTCGCTGATCCGCGCCATCCGCACCCCCGACCCCCGCTCCGTCAGGCGGAGAGGAGGAGCCGGACGGCAGTACGATGCCCGATCTCCCTGCTCCCGTTCAGGGAGCGGGGACGGGCTTGCAGGTGTAGGGTTTTTACAGGATCGCGTCCCAATGCGCTATTTCCCTCATCCCCCCAGCCCCCTTCTCCCTCAAGGGGAGCAGGGGGAGCCGCCGAAGAATGGCGTCCTGATGCGGTCGGAAACCCCTCTCCCGC
>JBBRUG010000129.1:0-15153 GCA_038247995.1 Chloroflexales bacterium
GAGCGGGAGCGGGGCTTCCGACAGCATCAGGACGCCGAATCTGCGGCGGCTCCCCCTGCTCCACGTGAGGGAGCAGGGGGCTGGGGGGATGCGGGGAATAGCGCATTGGGACGCGATCCTGTAAAAACCCTACACCTGCAGGCGGGGAAGGGCAAGCGGCCAGGGCTAGCCCGCAGCCGCGCGGGCACGCAGCACGGGCTGTGCCTTGCAGGGCGCGGGCCCCGACGCGTCCACGGCCCACGTACTCCGTAACAGTGAGGAAAACCAATGGAACTCTTAGTCATCACCCTGACCGTCTTCGTGCTGGCAATCTTTGTTGGGGTTGAGATTATCACCAAGGTGCCGCCAACCCTCCATACGCCGCTGATGTCGGGTTCGAATGCGATTTCGGGGATCACCCTTGTCGGGGCGATCATCGCCGCCGGCTCCGATGTCTCGCTCCTGACCACGGTACTGGGTTTCCTGGCCGTTGTTTTTGCCACGATCAATGTGGTGGGCGGGTTTATGGTCACGAATCGCATGCTGGCGATGTTCCGCCGGAAGGATTAAGCTGCCGTGCCTGCATCACTGATCAACCTCGCTTATCTGGCGGCTGCGGTGCTCTTCATTGTCGGGATCAAAGGGCTGACCCACCCACGCACTGCCGTGCGCGGCAATCAGCTCGGCGCGCTGGGTATGCTCACTGCGGTTATCGCCGCGCTGCTCGATCAAAATGTGCTGCGCTATGAGTGGATCATCGCCGGTATTCTGGTCGGCGGGGCGATCGGCGCGCTGATGGCAACGCGCATACAGATGACTGATATGCCTCAAATGGTCGCTCTCCTAAATGGTTTCGGCGGTATCTCTTCGACGCTGGTGGCCGGCGCAGCCCTCTTTGCAGCATTGTCCGTTACCCCTGATCTTTCGCTCCAGTTTATGATCGCCTCAGCGGCTTCGGGCCTGATCGGCGCGATTACCTTTTGGGGCAGCCTGGTAGCGTTCGGCAAACTTCAGGGGCTGGTCGGCGATATTCGGCTGCCAATCGCCCAGCCGCTCAACATCGCGCTGCTGGTGATTACCCTGGCCTTCACAGTTGTACTCATCCTGAACCCTGCTGCCACCTGGGCCTACTGGGCGCTTGTCGCCGCAGCGAGTTTGCTCGGTTTGTCGCTTGTCTTCCCCATCGGTGGCGCGGATATGCCGGTCGTGATCGCGCTGCTCAACTCGTACTCCGGCCTGGCGGCGGCGGCAACGGGCTTCGCGCTCAACAATAACGCCCTGATCATCACCGGCTCGTTAGTGGGCGCCTCGGGGATTATTCTTACCACCATCATGTGCAAGGCGATGAACCGCTCGCTCACGAATGTGCTCTTCGGCATCTGGGCGCCCAGCGAGGCGGCGGCCAGCAGCGATGATGTGTATGGCGGCAAGATCAAGTCTTCCAATCCTGAAGAGTTGGCCATGCTGATGGAGACGGCTCGACGGGTGGTGATCGTCCCTGGTTATGGTATGGCGGTTTCGCAAGCTCAGCACGCCGTGCGCGACCTAGTGAATCTGCTCGATAGCCGCGGTGTCGAAGTGGAGTTTGCCATTCATCCGGTGGCCGGACGGATGCCGGGCCATATGAATGTGCTGCTCGCCGAAGCCGATATTCCGTACGAGAAGATGAAGGAGATGGACGAGATCAATCCTTCCTTCGAGCAGACTGATGTCGTGATTGTGATTGGTGCCAATGATGTAGTGAACCCGCAGGCGCGCACAAATCCCCATAGCCCGATCGCTGGGATGCCGATCCTGAATGTCGATAAGGCGCGCAGTGTGATTGTGATCAAGCGCAGCCTCAGCCCCGGCTTTGCCGGTGTGCCGAACCCACTCTTCGCCGCCGATAATACGCTGATGCTTTTTTCCGATGCCAAGAAGGGCGCACTCGACCTGATAGCCGCGATGAAAGAGTAGGGATTGCCCGTAGGAACGCAGCATGCGTTACAGACGCTGGGCTTCGACGTACTGCTCAGCCCGCGCCCGCTCAAAAGGAGCAGGGGGGCCGCCGCAGATTCGTCGTCCTGATGCGGTTCGAAGCCCCGCTCCCGTTCAGGGAGCGGGGTTTGGGGTGCGGGTTCCGGCGATGTTTTGGGTAAGGCTATGCCCGTTCAGGGAGCGGGGTTTGGGGTGTGGGTTAGTGCGGCGCGTAGCGCCTAACGTGATGTGTATGGTGTCGCATGTCCCACAATCTGTGGAAAGGTCATCGGGCCGAACGAGACATTCACCGCGCTGTCGAACAGCAACTGATCGTCCACGAAACGGCATGTCAGCGTAACGCAGAACGGCGTCTCAACATAGTAGAGCGTGATCCGATAGGCTGTAGCGTCGATCCAGGCGCCGGCTGCCGCGATCGCTGAAGCCGATCCGTTACTCATCAATGTTGTCGCGCCAGGCTGCCAGATGCCGTCTCTAAGGCTGATTCGATGCTCACCATGCGGATCGCGCAGCGTGAGCAGGCACCCCGGCCCGGTGAAGTCCAGGCTGATCGTTTCAAGACCTTGCTCGTTCGGCGCACAGTGATAGACCCGCTGTGAATGCTGGTTTGCGGCAGCGGGTGTTGAAAGCCCCTGCGGCAGTGGCAGGACAAGCTGTTCCAGTTTCTGCACCAGCGCCGCCTGCGTCGCCGGATCGGCCGTCAGTGGCGTCGGGCCGCAGGCGGGCAAGAGGTGTTCCCAGACGAGATCTAACACCGGTTGCATCGCGTCGAGGCCGCCGGTGATCGCCACGACAAGATCCTGCTCCGGCATTACGACGCAATACTGGCCAAACGCTCCGTCGCCCCGGTAGGCGTTGTGGCGGCAGCGCCAGAACTGGTAGCCATACCCTTGCGCCCAATCGCTGGCCGGGTCGTCGCCATTGAGGATCTGCGACCGGGTTGCCTCGGCAATCCATTCGCGTGGCAAAAGTTGTGCGCCCTGCCACATGCCTTCTTGCAGGTAGAGTTGTCCAAAGTTGGCGATTGCCTCAGTCGGGGTGCTCAGGCCATACCCGCCGGTATTGATCCCGCGCGGGCATGTTTGCCAGGGCGCGCCCTCAATCCCCAACGGTGTCAGCAGGCGTGGTTGGAGATATTCAAGCAGCGTGATCCCAGTTAGCTTTTGCAAGATTGCCGAGAGCATGTAGGTCGCGCCGGTGTTGTAGAGGAAATGCGTGGCGGGCGGGTGTTCCACCGGGCAGGCGAGGAATGCCCGCACCCAGTTGCCGTCGGCGCTTACCTGGAGTGCCGGCGTTGTATCAACGGCATGGCCGGTGCCCATCATCAACAGGTGGCGTACACGCATGGCGGCGAGATTGGCGCTCACCTCGGCAGGTGCGTCTTCGGGGAAGAAGCTCACAATTGGGTCGTCGAGGGTCAGTAAGCCCTCGGCAAGCGCCATACCGATCGCGGTGGCGGTGAAGCTCTTGCTCAATGAGAAGAGCACATGCGGCTTTTCAGCGGCGTAGGGCGCCCACCAGCCTTCAGCCACAACATGGCCGTGGCGCATGAGCATAAAACTATGCAGATGCTCGATTGTCTGCTCCACGCTGTTCAGAAAATGCAACACTGCCGTCGATGGAATGCCCTGCGCTTCAGGGGTACTGCGGGGAAGTTGCACTGATGTCATAACAATTGATTCCTAAAACATGCGTTGTTGGCGCGGATCGGTGTCGGGTTGCGGCGGTTGTTGGCCCTTCAGCGCCCATGCCAGGCGATCTTCCACTGCAAGTTCAGCGGCCCACTGCTTCAGGTACGCCATGTCCAGCGCGTCGGCCTGTACGTGCAGAATGGCCTGCACGTCGCGCCATTGGCGATCCGACGGGGCAAGCTTGAACCATTCTAATTTGGCCAGGACGGTATCTTCGGCACTGGCAACCCGCAGCGTGCCAGCGGGTTCACCTGGAATGTCGATCACCTGGGCGCGTTGAAATTGGGCAACCTCAAATGGCCGGCCCGAGGCGAGATACACATCGATCTGGAAGCCGGTTGTTTTGTCGTACGCACAAAAACTGGCCCGCCGACGCCAATCGGCCCGCGCCGCCGGCAGTTGGACGAGCGCATCAGTAATGTCGCTGGGCAGAAAGGTGAAATCCGCTTCCAATCCTGCGCTAAGGGCACGCACATCGCGTGCGGTCAGGTCCAGCACGATGTCCAGGTCGCGAGTCATGCGGTACTCACCGTGGACAACGGCGGCGACTGAACCGACAACGAGGTATTGGATCGTGGCGGCATCGAGGATCGCGCCAATGCGAAGGGCCAGGGCGAGGGGGTCAACCGGGGTGGGCATCAGCGGAACTCCTTCCAAACGCATAGCGCCATGGTTGCGCTGCTCAGGCGTGAGGCGCTGGAGTGCGAGAGCGTAGCCTTGTTCCTCAGGCGTCGCCCCTGGTTTGCGGCGCTGGAGGCCCGCCAACGCCAACTTGTCGGCCATACGATTCATGTCGCGGGCTAATTCAAGCTTGCGCAGCGCTGAGAGTGAGCGCAGCACAGCGACAATATTGGCTTCAAACTGCGCTGATGTGGCGTTGATGGCCATCCGTGACTCGCTTTACCTACCCTGCGCCCCGTTGCACCTGCCATGTGGCGATACACTGAGCAACCCATGCCGCAGCGGCGGGGCGCAGGGGCGGCGTCGGAACAGGGCGAGTGTCGTCGATGTCGTCGGCGTAGCGGGCGCGGGCGGACACCGTAGCGAATGTCGCTTGCAGATCCAGCACGACATCGGGATGCGGCGCACGCAACGGCACATTGATGCGCGGCAACGGATCGCGGAGATCGACGTACCAGACTTCCATGCGCCCGCCGCCAGCGCTACGCCGGAGCAAAACGTAATAATCACTCTGGCCGGCAACTTCCTCAGGGCGTTCCCCGGCCCGGAGCAGGTCGATTTCAATCCAGTGGGTTCGGGTCGCAAAGACGGCTTCGCGTTTGGCCAGAAATTCGCGTTGCCCACGCGAGCCGCGCGCTTTGTTCCACGGTGAAAGCACTTCGATCGTCGTTACCAGTTCGCGGTTACGTCGATCATAAATGGTGATGTAACGATCACGTAGATCCTCAGGAGCGAGACGCTCGATAATCGTTGGAGGTGTCGCCGTAACGGTAGCATCTGGTTGCAAAGGAGCGGACGAGGGCCGCTGCACGACGAAAATGTCGGGGGCGCTCTGCCGCCGTACCTCCGGCTCATCGTCATCGGCGATGTAGACTCGCTCCTCAATGGACACGGAGAAGTGCGGCGCAACCTGCTCGGTAAGCGTGTCGCTGATCACGCTGATCAGGCGGTGATGCACGCTCGTCCAGCCACTTGGCTCCTCCAGATAGGCGTCCATCCCCGGAAAGGGTGATTCCACAGGCGCCTGCTCCTTTACGTGTTTCAGACCTGTCAGGTCTTCGCAGCGCTTTTCAGACAACCTCCAAGGATGCGAGCAGAGCGAGCCACCAGCGTCAGTGCCTCAGTGGCTCAATCATCTTGCTCAGTGCGCCTAAATATCCAACTCCGCCACTTCCGTCGCGTGGGTCTGGATGAAGCGCCGTCGCGGCGGCACTAGGTCGCCCATCAGCATGGTGAAGGTTTCATCGGCCTGCTGGGCATCTTCCAGCGTGACTTGCAAGATCACCCGGTTCTCGGGGTTGAGCGTCGTATCCCAGAGTTGGTCGGGGTTCATCTCGCCGAGCCCTTTGTAGCGCTGAATGTCGACCTTGGTTTCCTTGGGCAGTTTTGCCAGGTAGGTGTCGCGCTCGGCGTCCGAGTAAGTATAGACTTGCTCGCGACCGTGCTTGAGCCGGTACAACGGCGGTTGGGCAATGTACAGGTGCCCATTGGTAATCAGCGGGCGCATATGGCGGAAGAAGAAGGTGAGCAGCAGTGTACGAATATGGCTGCCGTCCACGTCGGCGTCCATCATCAGGATGACCCGATGATAGCGCAGCTTCGCCGGGTCGAACGCCTCGCCGATCGTCGTGCCGATCGCCGTGATCAGCGCCTTAACTTCAGCGTTGGAGAGCATTTTGTCCAGGCGGCTCTTCTCGACGTTCAGAATCTTGCCGCGCAACGGCAGGATGGCCTGGAAGCGCCGGTCGCGGCCCTGCTTCGCGCTGTTGTGCACAAAGACGCCTGAAGCGAGCGCGAAGTTGTGCGTACCGGGAACTTCGATATCGTACACATCGATGCGCTCGGTAAGTCGGTCAATCCCAACTACCTGATGGTTGGAATGCACTACTGCTTCAGCCATCCGCGCTCTATCGCCGGCGAAATAGCGCTGACAGAAGCGATCAAAGCGTAACAGCGAACGATCATTCGTCTGTAGCCGATACGCCTGAAATGCTTCAACATCAATCTGCCCGCCTTGCTCAAAGCGCTTGAGTGCGGCGATCGTCTTCCGATAGTAGGTTTCGGCAAGCGCAGCCTTTCGTTTTGCGCGGAACTCCTCCGTCCATTGCGTACGGGTCGTCGCACGGCGCCACTCACGCAGTTCGGCATCTTCCCACTGCTGACGAGCGCGTTCAGCGAGTGCCACGCGAGCTTCCGGATGCGCTGCGAAATAGGTGCGCACCCGTTCAGCCTGTGCTTGTCGATGCTCGTCATTGGACCAGTACGCCCGCTGTGCGGTATCGAGTTGTGCGCTGTTGGCCGTACGATACGCTGCATTTTCAGCATAAAACGCGTGCCAACGCTCGGCCATAAAGGCTTTGTACGCAGGATCGGCCCACTGCTCTTGTGCTTGCGCCGCTAAGATCGCCCGTGTTTCAGGATTACGCATGCGGGCGCTCATTCGCGCACGGAACGCGGCGCTTTGGCGCATTTCACGGGTTTGCGCGATCACGTCCGGTCGATGCAATGTACGGCGTACATGCTCGCGATGGAGCGCCAGATGCTCCTCGACCGGCATGCGCTGAATGTTGGTCGGATTGTTATTCCGTTTGTTGAAGTCGATATGGTGGCAGTGATCGCCTGCATCTACGCTGTACGCCCCGATCCAGCGATTGTACCAATCCGCCAGGACATGCGTAAACAGCCAGCTTTCCGAGCGCGGGTTCCAAGCCATTTCATAGCCATCGATCGTAATGCCCGGTTCGCGTTTATCCGACACCTTCCGGTACAGCGGCATCAGCGAGTCGCCGGCTTGCATAGCTTCGGCATGGCGATAGGTGCCGTCACGCAGCATGAAGCGATGATCGGGCGTGCAGGTAATCATTTCGCCGTTGTCAAGATGTACCCGCAGAACTTCGGCCTGTTGCTTGGTACGGCGCGGATTGATGACCTTGCCGATCCCAATCGTGCCATCCTTGCGAATGGTGTAGCCGAAGTGTTCTTTGCCTTGCGCCTGTTCGGCAATAAGCTCAAGGAAGCTCAGGTTGCGGCCATCAGTAAGCGCAACCTGTGTGTCGCCCGAAAAACAGCCGCCGGCACTATCGCCTTCCACGACATAAATTTCACAGCGGGCCGGGTTGGTGTCGGAGCAGTCGGCGAGTTTGCCGGGCAGCGAGAAGCCTTCCATCGCGCTCTTGCGCGCGGTTTCGCGCACTTTCTGCACTGCCAGGCGCGTGCGCGCCGCCGAGATCGCCTTCTCGATCACCCGCCGGGCGTCGCCGGGGTTCTCATCGAGCCACGTGCCGAGCGCATCGCCGAGCACAGTCGCTACGGCACTGGCCGCTTCGGGGCTGACGAGCTTCTCTTTGGTTTGCGAGGAGAATTGCGGATCGCGCAGCTTGACGCTGATTACAGCCGTGAGCCCTTCGCGCACATCGTCGCCGGTGAGGTTGGCCTCGTTCTCCTTGAGCAGATTCTTGGCGCGGGCGTAGGTGTTGATCACGCGGGTGAGCGCCGTGCGAAAGCCCGAGAGGTGCGCGCCGCCATCGAAGTTGTTGATATTATTGGCGAAGGTATAAACGCCGTCGGGATCGTAGCCCTCGGTATACTGCATGGCTACTTCCACGGCGACATCGCTGGCGGTGCGCTCGACATAAAACGGCAGCTTGTGCAGCACATTTTTGTCTTTGTTCAGGTGGCGCACATAGCTGATGATACCGCCCTCGAAGTAGAAGTTTACTTCCTGATTGGTGCGCTCATCGCTGAACTTAAAGCGCAGCCCTTTGGTGAGGTAGGCCATCTCGCGGAAGCGCTGGGCCAACACCCGGAATTGGTAATCGATCCCGTCCTTGAAAATCGTTATGTCGGGCATAAAGTGAATGCTGGTACCGGTGCCTTCAGCCTCGCCGATGGCTTTTACCGGGCCGCGTGGCTTGCCAATATTGTACTCCTGTACCCAGAGTTTGTCGTGGCGACGCACTTCGGCGCGCATCCATTCGGAGAGCGCATTGACCACCGACAGACCCACGCCGTGCAACCCCGACGAGACTTTATAGCCGCCATCGCCGAATTTGCCGCCGGCGTGCAGTTCGGTGGCCGCCAGTTGGAGCGCTGAGATTTTATGTTTGGGGTGAATATCGACCGGAATGCCGCGCCCGTTATCGCTGACCGATACCGAACCGTCGGTGTGGATGGCGATAATAATCGTGTCGGCGTGGCCGGCCAGCGCCTCATCGACGGAATTGTCCACCACTTCGCGGATCATATGGTGCAGCCCGTTGATGTCTGTCGGGCCGATGTACATGCCGGGGCGCTTACGTACCGCCTCCAGACCTTCCAGCAGCGTGATCTGACTGGCGTCGTAGGTGTCGTTTGTGGTAATGTCGTTCTCGCTCATTAGTAATGCTTACCCTTCGTTAATGCTCAAACGGCCCGCTGCCAGCGCGCCATGCGTTCACGATAAAATTCTATGCGCGCGGCGCTGAGGCCACTGCCGACATAGGCGCTGCCGACAAGCGCGATCACCAGCCCGACCGGGCTGCTCGCCAGTTGCCGCCAGACGACAGCCAGGCCGCTGGTGATCACAATCGTCACCAGCAGTAGGCCCAGGGTTGCGGCCAGGTTGCGCCGCACCAGATTGACACTGTTATAGATCGCGCGCAACGGCCCGCTGCGGCTGAGCACAATTGCCTCAGGCGCGAAACCGGCGTAAATATAAGCCCAGAAGATCCCGATGTACCAGAGCAGCAGTACCGGTACGGCCGCTACCGGCAAAACCGCGATCAGGATGGCGGAGAGCGCCAGGAACGGCAACCCGAGCACTAGGCCGACGCCAAGCAGCGCCAGCAGCGCCAGCACAAGCTTGCCGGCCACCTGAAGCGCCTGGCGACCCTCACCGGCATGCAGCCGATCATCGCGCACGGCGCCGCACACAAACGTCAGGAACAAGCTACTCATCAGCAGCGCGACGAGGTTGATCAGCACAACGGCGAGCAAGAAATCGCTGAAACTGCTCAGCGTTTGCGCGGCGGGAAGCGCAGTTCCCGGCGCCGGCCCGAGCAAGGGCATGAAGTTGAGCCAGGCGAAGGCCAGCCGCAGATCACTGGTCAGCACTGCAGCCAGCAGTTCTTGTTGCGCCGCCGTCATGCCGCCGATGCTCTGGATGGCTTCGGTAAGGTTGAGTTCGCCGCCATTGCTGCTGAGTACCACCGGCGGGCCGAGCCACAAATAAGCACTCAGCGCGCTGGGTAATCCAATCACCCAGGGCCGCCGGTTGAGCGCGCGATACCCAGTACTGATGGTGTCGATCAGGCTCTGGGTTTTTGGCGTTGCAATGCTCAAGATCGCCTCCTCATGAACCCATTCATTATACCATACTGCGCGCCTTTTGGGAATTTTCTTTCGCACGGGTGTGCGATTCGGCTAACCTTCTCCCTCAGGCGTGGTGCGGTTGCGGCGCCCAACCGCACCATGCCCCGGTAGTGAGAATGCTATAATGCAAGGGATCCAAGTTGAAGGGACCTCCATGCTCACTTACGAGAACGTCGTCTCGGTGCTGCTTAGCGCAATTGAGCGGGCCGGGTTGAATATCGCGTACACGCAGGAATTGCTCGACACGCACGCCCTTGGGCGCAGCTTGAGTATCATCTGCCTGCCTGATGGCGTTGAGGACGACGACGGCCCGCAGGAGCCGCCGCTGCGTGCGGTGATCGGCTTCCGCTGGTCGCCCGAGTTCACCGTCTTCTCATTGCGCGGCGCCGATTCGCTCGATAATATCGAGCGCTTCGTCGATGAGCGCCTCTATGCCCAGACCCCTGCCGGTCCCTCGATGGAGGTGTCCGTAATCTATCATTTACCGCTTGCACCGGAACTGCAACGCGATATGGCGCTGATGCCGGCCATTGCACGCTCGGTCCAGGAGTTGCACCGCAGCCTGCTCGACGAGGAAGATCTGCTCCGCGTTGATAGCGCGCTCAGTTTTATGCCCGGCCGCGTGCCCCGCGTACAGTCGATGAGCGCTGTGCGGGTCTGGAGCCTCGATGAGGCGCTGTACGACGCCGACCTGCTCAGTGTAACCTTCGATGAGTTGTGCGCCGAACTGCATGCCATGCTTGAACTGCTCGCCGTTCACTACGCGATAAGCTCTGATAACGGCCCCTCCAGCCTCGATGGCTCGCCCGGCGAACGACGCTATTTCAAGCCGCCAACAGCATAAGCAAGGCAACATGCAAAAGGCAAAAGAGCAAGCCCCCGTAAGGGCGCCCCTTGTGGTCGCGCGCCCGCCCGCAGCGGGAGTGTGCCCGCCCGCAGGCCGATCCGTCCGGACGAATAGCTGCTGGAACGAGCCTTGTTCCCAGCCGGTTCAGGATGCATTGCGCTCATGACGGTGCTTTTCTCCCCTGACGCCCGCGCCGCACTCCAGACCCCCGGTGTGGCCGAGCGTTGGCAAGCCGTGCAAGAACAGCTTCATCCGCCGCTCGCTGCCCTGGCGGCGACGGTGATCCAGGCCGCCGCAGCGGCGTTCCCGCGCCAGTGGCCGCTCTATGAACTGAGTTTTAAGAGTCAGCGTTACCTCAATCGTGGCCGTGGTGTCCGCGATCCAATCGACGATTATTGGGCCGCGTTTGATCGCCCGCCGCGCGGCAGCGGGGTGCTGATCTCGGTGAGCGGTAATGAAGCGGCGCTGCTGGTTGGTATTCAGCTCTGGGGATCGCGCAAAGCCGCCCTCGCTGCGGTCTGGGCGACGGCGCAACCAGTGTTTCTACCGCTGATCGAGCGCATCCAGCAGCACGGCCAGGCCCGCTTCACCACTGCGCCGCGTCGCGCCCCTGAAACGGCTGAACAGCCCGAACCGCTCTGGATCGAGCGCTACCTTACCTCCCGCAGCGCCAGTTATCTCTGGGCCGGCTTCGTCTACCCATGGGCCGTGCAGCCGCCTGATCTGGCGGAGCAAATCGTCGCCGATGCCGTTGCCTTGCTTGCGCTGAATGAGGCGCTGATGGAGGCAACCGAGCAGGAAGAGCCGACTACCACCTTGCGCGAACGCCCCGAGCGGTATGCGCCCGGCACGATCCCGCCGATCGAGACGATTGTCGAACGGGTGCGCGCACGTGGTTTTGCCGTCAGCGATCTGATCCTGCGCGCCTACCACGTTGCGCTGCAAACTCGCCCATTGATTATCTTGCCCGGGATCAGCGGCACCGGCAAAACCCGGCTCACCCGGCTCTATGCCGATGCGGTGTACAACAGCGGGCCTGGGCGCGACAATCCGTATTACCTGGTGGTGGCTGTGCAACCAGACTGGCACAGCGCCCGTGACCTACTTGGTTACTACAACGCGCTCACCGGCCTCTTCCATGCGACGCCGTTCTTGCGCTTCCTGCTCCAGGCCGCTTCCGATTCCCAACAAACCTACTTTGTCTGTCTCGATGAATTGAACCTGGCCCGTCCCGAGTATTACTTGGCGCCGCTGCTTTCGGCGATGGAGACGCTGGAGGGCACGATCGATCTGGGCACGCCCGGCGCCGACACGCCGCTCGCCGGTGGCGGGGTGGTGCGCAACCCGCTGCGCCTGCCGATCAACCTGCGCCTGATCGGCACGGTGAATGTCGATGAGAGCACATTTGCGCTCAGCGATAAGCTCCTCGATCGGGCGAATGTGATCGAACTGACCGACGTTGATCTGGCGGCGTTCCGCGCCGGCTGGGAAGGCCCGATCGATCCCGCGCTCTGGGCGGCGCTGGAGCTGATTTTGCCTTTGTTCAGCGCAGCGGGGCATCCCTTTGGTTATCGCACCATCGGCGAGATGCTGCGTTTCGCCGAGCAGGCCACCGGCAGCCTGACGCCGCAGCAAGCCCTCGATGTGCAGATCAAGCAGCGCCTGCTGCCGCGCCTGCGCGGTGAAGATGCGCCGCGCCTGCGTCGGGCGCTCACCGAGTTGTTGGCCTTCGGCCTGGGCCTGCCGGTTGCCGCTTGGGGCCGCGCCGCGCAGGTGACGCCGGCCCAACTCGCCGCGGCGCCCTATCCCGAGAGTGCAGCCAAGCTGCGCCGCATGCTCGAACGCCTTGAACAAGACGGCTTCACTGATTTTTATGGGTAAGCTGGGCGATCTACAGCCGGCGGTTCGACATCCGCAATGCTGCATATTGACAGAAGCATCACCAGGCTTTAAGGTACAGACGCATGCGTTTTCTGTGGATTAGAGCACTGATCAGCATGACTGAGCCGCAGCGGCCACTGCACCGGGTAGCGCGCTGCGCTCGCGCCTGGTTATGCAGGCTCAATCGATCTGAGCAATGCTGTAGAAGGAGCTCCTGTGAAGCTAATGACACGTCTGTTTGCCGTATGCGCCGCGTTCGCCTTGCTCGTCGTCCCCGCCGCTGCTCAGACCCGTGTTGACGCCCTACCCACCACAGCCGCCTTCGAAAAAGCCCGCTTCGAGTTTATCCTCACCCTCTTTGGTGAGCCCGTCGCGGTTGGTCAGGGTGTGATCGATGGCCCTGATCGGCTCCATCTTACGCTGAAAACGCTTGACGCTCCCGACCTTCCCGCGGAAACGATTGAAGCGATTCTGTATGATGGGGTCTACTATACGCGCGAAAACGACGATCTCCAGTGGTACATTGAGGGTGAGCTAGCTGCGCCGCTGCCGGAAGATGCTCTGCCGATCGACGCTGAACTGCCTGAGTTGCCGATCACGCTGATTGGGGCGGTCGATGTGGCTGGTGTACCGACTGATCACTATCAGATCTGGTTCAACTTTGAGGATGGCTCGGTGATTACCCTTGACACCTTCATTGGCCAGCGGACGCCCTATGTCCACAAGCTCCAGATCAATGCATATGTCGACCCGGACGACACTCTGGCGCTGCTCAGCTTTGCCTACCGCTACTACGATTTCGAGGCCGAAGATATTGCGGTCTATCGTCCCGAAAACGCCATTCCGCGCCCTGAAGGCGAAGGGATCGTTGATGGTTTGAGCGATAATGTGAAATTGGGCATGTTCCAACTCCGTGACGCATTGCACTGGCAGATGCGCTAAATACGGCTTTTAGTTTCGCCCCGGCGGCGAAATACTAATCGGAAACGTACAGAGGCAGGTCGATCAAAGATCGGCCTGCCTCTGTGCGTTCTGCCGCGGGCGTCCGTAACGTAATCCGGATGCCTCCTGCCGCCCGCTCGCGCTACCCGCGAATGACCCCTAACACCTCATCGCGCTTGGCGACCATCTCTTCAGGCGAGGCGATCGATTCCAGGTTGAGCCGGATCAATGGCTCGGTGTTCGAGCCGCGCACATTAAAGTGCCAAGTGTCGTAGCTCACCGAGAAGCCGTCGATCCGCTCGATCTTGCCGTCGTTGTAGCGCTCGGCCAGTTCGGTGAGCTTGGCCGGCACATCGCTCACCCGCGAGTTAATCTCACCCGAGATGAAGTACTTCGCCTCTAATGCTTGCAGCAGTTCGCTCATCTTGGTGTTGCGCTTGGCCAGCATCTCCATCAGGTAGAGCGACGGGATCAGCCCCGAGTCAGCGTAGTTGAACGCCTGGAAGTAGTAGTGGCCGGAGACTTCGCCGGCAAAGGCGACGCCCTCATCGGCCATGCGCCGCTTAATGAAGGCGTGCCCAACCCGCTCAACCAGCGGTGTGCCGCCGGCGGCGCTGATCCGATCGGGCACGGCCCACGAGGCGCGTACATCGTAGAGGATCTTGGCGGCAGGGTATGTTTCGAGCAGATACTCGCCTAAAATCGCGGTCAGGAAGTCGCCGGAGATGAACTCGCCGCGATTGTCGATCGCGAAGAAGCGGTCGCCGTCGCCGTCGAAGGCGAACCCAAGATCGGCGCCCTCTTCAACCACGCGGCGCTCTAATTCGGCGCGATTCTCGGGTTGGAGCGGGTCGAGGCCGTGGTTGGGCAGATTGCCGTCCGGGTCGAGGTAGAGGCCAATCAACTCGACCGGCAGATGTTTGTACACCTCCTGGAGGATCGGCCCGACCATACCGTTGCCAGTGTCGGCCACTACCTTGAGCTTGCGCCCGGCCAGGCCTTCCACATCGATCAGGCTGAGCAACTTCTGGACAAACTGCTCCTGGAAGTCGTGGACAGTTACGCTTCCCTTGCGCGTCGGTTCCGGGAATGCCTCGCTCTCCACCAGTTGACGGAGATCCTGAATGCCCTCGTCGCCACTGAGCAGGTAGGGCATCTGGCGCACCATTTTGAAGCCGCTGTACTCTTTGGGGTTGTGCGAAGCCGTCACCATCATGCCCGGATGGCCGAGCTCGGTGCAGGCGAAGTAATACTGATCGGTGCTAACCATGCCAATATCTGCGACATCGGCGCCCTGGTCGGTGATACCGCGAATGACCGCCGCAAACATGGCCGGCCCGGAGAGGCGCATATCACGCCCGACAATCACCGTCTGGGCGCCGAGAAAGGTAACAAACGCGCGCCCAATCAGGTAGGCAACGTCTTCGTTTAGATCGGTAGGGTAGATACCGCGGATGTCGTAGGCCTTAAAGATCGATGGATTGACCTGCATGGGCGCACTCCTTCTGTAGTGATCTGGCTGCACGCCTATCCTACCATACAGACGAAGGATGAAGGATGAAGGATGAAGGATGAAGGATGAAGGATGAAGGATGAAGGATGAAGGATGACTTACCGTTCGCTTATTTTTTTGGGCGCTAAATGAAATTCTCTCCCCACTTGCATGCGAAAAACCGGCTCAAATCGAGAGCAACCCCCCACTTTGGCGTACACGAAATCGGAATGTGTAAAGCGTTTCGGCCAGATCAGCCATCAAGTGGGGCAGTAAGCCTTCCAAGGAGCCAATTTTCGCCTGCTGGTGGGGCA
>JBBRUG010000130.1:0-15135 GCA_038247995.1 Chloroflexales bacterium
CCGGCGGTTCACGCCAGGACACGGCAACTTCCTCACGTCAGGCGCTTGAACGGATTGATGAAGTTGTCTCGAGGAGCAAGCAGGGCAGCAACATGGCGCGTGATATTGCGCGCGCAGATGTTAAGCTGACGGTCGCTGAGTTTATTGGCATCAAGTTGCTCTGCGCCTTGGTCGGCGCTGGAGTTGGTGTAGTCGTAGGGCGGGCCAATCCAGGCGCAATGCTGGCGCTTGCCCTAGTGCTTGCGATTGTTTTCTCCTTTTTGCCAAACGTGTATCTCGGCTTTCAAGCCAAGCGGCGCATCAAGGCGTTCAACAATCAACTCGGCGACACGATTTCGATGATGGCAAATGCCTTGCGTGGCGGTTATAGCTTTCTCCAGACGCTCGACATGGTAGCTCGCGAGGCGCCAGCACCGATGTCGGCAGAGTTTCGGCGTGTAGTGCAGGAAGTGGGCCTGGGGCGTAGTACTGAAGAAGCGCTCCAGAATCTGCTCCGACGCATGCCATCTGATGACCTGGATCTGCTCATTACGGCTGTGAATATCCAGATGGAAGTCGGTGGGAACCTGGCACAGATCCTGGATACGATCGGCCACACGATTCGTGAGCGCGTCCGGATCAAAGGCGAGATTCAGACCCTCACCGCCCAGGGACGCATCTCGGCATGGGTGGTCACGGCGCTTCCGGTTGGCCTGGCTTTGTTCATCTCGGTGATCAACCCTGGCTACATGGCACCGATTTTCACGTTCGGGATGCCGCCTGAGTCCTGGTGTTGTTTGCCGGTGACCGCTGGGGTAATGATTGTCATGGGTTATTTTGTAATTATGAAGATCATCGACATTGAGGTGTAGGAGATCTAGTGAGGTGATACGATGACGCCAATGCTGCTCCTCGCGCTTGTGCTGATTGTCGGCGTAGGGCTGATCATCTTCGGGCTGATGCAGTCACGCCAACCCGATGCGATCGGAGATCGGTTGACGCAGTTCACCGAGCGCTCAATGACGCTTGAAGAGCTCGAACTACAGCAACCTTTCTATCAGCGGGTGATCGTACCGGCCGCCAAGTCGGTATTGACCGTATTCGGTAAGTATGGCCCGAAGCAAAGCGCCGAGCGGCTGCGCGTCAATCTACAGCAAGCAGGTAATCCGGGCGGCATCACGCCGGCAATGTTTGTCGGCTTGCGGGTTGTGCTGGCACTGGCGCTGGGCGGTATTATCACGCTGGTGACGTTCCAGTCGATGGAACTCCCCCAAGCGCTGATGTATAGCGCAGTCGGCTTTGTGCTGGGCTATATGATGCCGGTGATCTGGCTCGGGCGCCAGATTTCGCAACGCAAGCATAATATGACCAAAGCGCTGCCCGACGCCCTCGACCTGCTTTGTATTAGCGTGGAAGCCGGCCTCGCTTTCGATTTGGCATTGCAGCGGGTGACCCAAAAGTGGGACGATGAACTGGCGCGTGAGTTCAAGCGCGTGCTTTCGGATATTCGGCTCGGCCGATCCCGGCGTGAGGCGCTGAAAGATTTGGCGCAGCGCACCGGCGTTGAAGATATCCAAACGTTCACTGCGGCGATTATTCAGGCCGATCAACTTGGCGTCTCGATGTCGAAGATCCTGCGCCTGCAAGCTGATCAGATGCGGGTACGCCGGCGCCAACGTGCTGAAGAGAAAGCCCAGCAGGCGCCAGTGAAGATGCTGTTCCCGCTGGTTTTCTTAATCTTCCCAGCACTGTTTGTAGTAATCCTCGGGCCTGCCGTGCCGCGGATCATGACCGCCTTTGGCGGCCTGTAGTTAGGTTTGCAGTCTGATCGGGACGGAATAGAAATTACGACTACCGAAGCCCCTTCTCGCTTACGAGGAGGGGCTCTAGTATGGATTAATCGATGCGCATTTACAATACAACCCGCAACACCAGCATCGCAACGCAGTGCGCCGAGGCACGCAATTTCTTGGCTCGGCTCCGCGGATTGATGGGCCATCCGGGCTTGAATGCAGAAGAAGGGCTGTTAATCGACCCTTGTTCGAGTGTACACAGCTTTTTTATGCGTTTCCCGATCGATGTCATTTTTGTCGACCGGATGCATACGGTTGTGGGATTGACACCGTCAATGCCGCCCAATCGGCCGTACGCCGGAGCACGCCGAGCACGCTATGTCATCGAACTGCCTTCGGGCACGATCGCCGCCAGTGCAACCCAAGTTGGCGATGTAGTACGGATCGAGCGGTAGAGCGGGAGAGCGGTAAAGCGGCCACGCGAGCCGTTTTTGCGGTGGCACAGAATGTGGTAGACTCGCTATTATGAAGCGCCTGTTCCTTCCCTTGACTCTGGCCGGAAGTTTTCTGCTACTTTACCTGCTGACGCTTACGCAGGTACACACCTACGACGCCCTCTCATACATTCTCGACGTTGACCGCAAACCCTGGCCCGAACTATTCCACCCGCACCACCTGGCATATGGCCCCCTGGGCGCTGTGATTCGCGCGATCGCCGCAGCTTTCGGCTGGCAGGGAAGCGTAGCAGTGCTGCTCCAGACGGCAAATGCACTTGCCGGAGCGGCGGGCGTGGGCCTGTTCGCATGGGTCGCAGAGCGTGAACTGGGCCAGATCAGCGCACACACGAGCGGTTATCGGGCGCTGCTGGCAGGTTTGGGGGCAGTACTCATCGGCAGTGGGTATGCTTTCTGGTATTACGCAATCGAAGTCGAGGTCTATACCATCGCTGCGCTCTTTCTGGTAACGGCGCTGGGGCTGATGCTCGAGCTAACACGCCGCCCAACAGCCGGCCTCGCGCTTGCGCTGGGGTGTACCCAAGCGCTGGCAGTGCTCTTCCACCAGACAAACGTGCTGCTGATGGTGCCTGCGCTGGTCGCATTACTGCTTGGCCTGCGAAGTGTGGATGGCGAACGAAGGACGAAGGACGAAGGGCAAACGGCGGCGGACGACGGACGGCAGATTGCGGACGGCAGATACAAAGTGCGTGACGTAACCGTACTCGCCGCATATGGTCTGCCGCTAGCGCTCATTGTCGGCATGGGCTACCTAGGGGTGGGTCTGGGCGTAAGCGGTTTCCGGAGCGGGGAAGCGCTTTTCGGCTGGGCGGCAGGCTACGCGACGACCGGCTGGTGGGGCGGAGCAGTCGATCAGAACAAGTTCATTGCGCTCGGGGCAGGGCTGGCAAACACGGTTGCCGCAACGGACGGCGGGTGGATCGGGTGGGCGCTGCTAGGGATGCTCTTGCGCCACCTGCGCGGGCTGAGCAGGCTGCCACGCGCCACACTGGCGGTGCTGCTGAGTTGGCTGATTGTCTATGGCGCTTTCTTCCTCTGGTGGGAGCCGGAAAATATCGAGTTCTGGATCGCCAGCCTACCGCCGGCCGGCTTGATGCTGTTACTTGGGATCGCCAACGCGCCGGGCACGCTACCGCGCCGACGCTGGATCGCACCGACCGTTCTCGCGCTGCTTGGCGTCATCATACTGATCCTGAACGGTCAGGCGATTGCGCAACGCGGCGACCCGACGCGCGATCTTCAGCGGATAATCGCCAGCGCCACAGCGACGCTCACTGCCCCTGGCGACCTGATCGTTGCGCCCGATGGCTTGCAGGAGCTGTACCTACCCTACTATGCAGGCCGCGACCAGGTTATTTCGCTGAATCAGGCGATGACGATCAGCAACCTGAATTGGCCGGCGGCGTGCGACCTGCTCCAAGCGCGGGTGGAAACGGCGCTGGCAAGCGGCTATGCAGTGGTGTTCAGCGCCGACGCACTCAACCCACCCTTGGCGCCGCCAGGCGAACCGCCAGCGCCGATCGAGCGCTTTGGCTTAGAAGCCAGTGAGGTGCGGGCCTGCTACGAACCATTCCTAAGTATGGCCGATCCGGTTAGCTTAGGGCCGGGACTACTGACGGCGCAGCGGATCGCAGCGGCGCAGGAACTGGCTAATGGAGCAGGGTGGGATTTTCGGCGCGGGCAATGGGGTTGGCGGCTGACGAATGCAACGACACTCCATTTGGGATCGCCCGAGGGATGGACGATCACACCTACGGTTGACCCCTTCATCAGCAGTCCGCCACTAACAATCGACCTAGAGCGATATCGGACAGTTGAGGTACGCCTGGCGGCTACGACAGCGGCACGTGACGGGCAGATCTTTTTTCGCGACGCGGCAGGCCAGGCCGACGAGGCGCGCGCGATCCGCTTCACGCTGGAGCCGGGGCCGGCGGCGCACACATATCGGTTTGCGTTGGAAGAAGCTACCGGCGCCACGGGGGTGATTACTGGACTGCGGATCGACCCAGTAGGGGTTGGTGATGGGGGCGTAGTGGTTGTGGAGTGGGTGCGGTTTGGGGAGCGGTAGAACGGGAGAGCGGGAGAGCGGGAGAATGATAGAACGGGGAGGCACATAACCCTACGGCTCGGTTTCTCCACGCCCGACGCCGACGAGGTAGATCAGCAGGGCGATGCCGGAGGTAGCGGCGACGAGCAGTTTGACGGCAACCGGCAGCGGCGAAGGCGAAATGAAGCCCTCGATGATCCCGGCGATGATGAAGAGCGGCACGCAACCGAGGAGCAGCAACACAGCGCGGCGAGCGGCAACAACGAGCGCGGCACGCCGGGTGAGTAAGCCGGGGCGGAGTAGCGCCCAGCCGATCTGGAGGCCGGCCCCGCCGGCGATGAAGATCACACTGAGTTCCAGCACACCGTGGGCGGCGACAAAGCCCCAGAGGTTACCGGCAAAACCGAACCGCTGGGCTGCACCGCCGACAACACCTAACAACAGGCCGTTGTAAGCCAGGATGTAAAGCGTATAGACGCCGAAAAGCACCCCGCCCGCAAAGGCGCGAATCGCCACGCCGATATTGTTGGTCATGATCTGGGCCGCCGAGCTTGCACGGCCTTCTGCATTGATCTGCAGCCACCACTCTTCGCCGGCCTCAATTGCGTCAATAATCGGCTCCGAGCCGGGCAGCAGCACACCGGCAAGGCCTGGATCGCGGAAAGTAATAATGTAGGCGGCCACAGCCGGCAGGAAAAACATCAGGAACGCGGCCAGGGTATGCCCCCAGGTGGCGCGGAAGACCTGCGGAAACGTATGGGTAAAGAATGTAAGGATCTGACCTGGGCCACCGCCGCCTTCGCGGTAGATCGCGCCGTGGCCGCGCGCAACCAGGCCGTTGAGGTACACGCTCACCGGATGCTGGGCGAAGTCGCGCCGGGCGACGGCCAGGTCTGACGTAGCCTGCCGATAGAGTTGGCCAAGCTCCTGAAGTTCACCTGCCGAGAGCGCATCAAGGCCGGCGCCGGAGCGATCGAGCAGGCTAGTTAGGCGCTCCCAGGTTGGTTTTTTACGGTTGATGAAATCGTCGGGGGACATACGAAGCGATCCGCAGATTGCGCAGATTGCGCAGATTTACACCTGTGTTCAGAGCCGCGAGAGTAACTACCGCTACACTGCGGGGGACGCCGGAGCGGCCTGACGAATCGTTGTGCCGGCATCAATGGGATCGCCGCACAGAACCGCAGCGAGGAGGCCGGGTGTAGGGCCGATCAAGCGCACTTCAAGGCCGGGCACGGCTTCGATCAGCCGCCACATCAGTTCCAATTTACTGCGCATACCGCCGGTGACATCGACGGCGTGCGAACCGCCGGCGCCGCTCAGCACCGCGCTAAGATTGGCGGCAGTGATCAGTGGAACGCGCTCGGCGTGCGGAGCGCTACGCGGATCGGCGGTGTACACGGCAGACTCGCCGACAAGGATGATCCGATTGGGGCGCAGGCGCGTGGCAAGGGCCAGATGGGTGAGCAGCGCTTCGGTCGAGATGATTGTGGTGCCCTGCGCTTCGTCGAGCGCGACATCGCCGTGAATAACCGGCAGCAAGCCGCGATGAAGCGCGGTAGCGATTGACTCTGTTTCCCAGCGCACGATTTGACCGGCGCGGGCTTGGAGCGATGCCGAGGGCTGAAGGCTGAGCGCGGGCACACCGGCGTCAAGCAGCGTATCGACCACAATCCGGTTGAGGCGGAGTGCAGCAGCGGCGGTGAGCGCATAACCAGTGTGATCGGCGCCGGGAGCGCTGCCGCGATGGATGCCATATTGGGCGGCATAGTGATGGCCGAAGGAGCCGGAACCGTGGCCGAGAATAATCGTGAGATCGGGGCGGGCGGCACGCGCAACGGCCAGATCGGCGGCGAGGCTCTGAATAGCAGGCAGATCAGCGGCTTCTCGCCCGGTTTTGGTGGTGATCACCGAGCCACCAAATTTGATGAAAGTGTAAGACATTACGGAACCACTGAACCACTGAACCACTGAACCACTGAGACGCTGAAGCGCTGAACCACTGAGACGCTGAACATCTGAAGCGCTGAACATCTGAAGCGCTGAACATCTGAACCACTGAGGCGCTGAACCACTGAACCACTGAACCTCTGAGACGCTGAACCTCTGAGACGCTGAGACGCTGAAGCGCTGAAGCGCTGAGCTACGAAATGACTAGTGGAATAGGAGCAGCACACCTAATACGGTAATGCCCCAGAGCAGGATACTGGCGGCAAGCGGAGCGTCTTTGAGCACCAATTCTTCGGGGGCGCCGCCGCCGCCACGCTGATAGATCAGATACAAATAGCGGAAGATCGCATAAGTAACGAAGGGGATTGTAATCATCAGCATTGGGTATGGTTCCTGGGGTACGACAGGCGCAGAGAAAGCCGTCATACTGTAGGCCATAATAATGCTGGCGGTAACGATCGACATCATCTGATCGAGCATGGGCACCGAATATTCAGCGAGAATCCGCCGATGCTCGCCGGCGCCGTCTTCGAGCAGAACCAGTTCATGGCGGCGCTTGCCGATCCCGAGGAAGATTGCGAGCAGGCCCATACAGACGAGCAACCAGGGCGTAATCGGCACGGCGATCACGGCCGCACCGGCCACAGCGCGCAGCACAAAGCCGGCCGCGATGGTTAGAATATCGAGAATGACAATATTCTTGAGCCAGTAGGTATAGAGAAAGCCCTGAATAATAATGTAGGTGAGCAGGGTGAGCAGTAGATCGAACTCACCAATCGGCGGATCACCTACATCCACCCAGAGCGCGAGCGGCACAACAGCAATAACTAAACCAATCGCGGCACCGACTGCAAGGGCAGGGCTGAGCTTACCGGAGGCTAGAGGACGATTACGCTTGCGCGGATGGGCGCGATCCTTCTCAATATCAACCAGGTCGTTGACCAGGTAGATTGCGCTGGCGGCAAAACAAAAAGCGACAAATGCGCCGATGACCCGCAAGAGCGGTTCGGGATCGGCCCAAAAGCGCCAGAGGCGGGCTTCAGAGAAGGCAATTGCGGCGAACACAAAAGCATTCTTTACCCACTGGCGCGGGCGCATAGCCCGTAACAGATGATACAACTGACGTTGCCCATCGGCTACAGTACTACTCAAGGAACGCTCGCCGGAAAGGTTTCGCATAGGGATCACTGAGGCCACTGAGGCCACTGAGGCCACTGAGGCCACTGAGCACTGAACACTGAACACTGAGGCCACTGAGCACACTGAGGCCACTGAGCACTGAACACTGAACACTGAGGCCACTGAGCACACTGAACACTGAGCACACTGAGGCCACTGAGCACACTGAACACTGAGCACTGAACACTGAGCACTGAACATTGAGCACTGAACACTGAGGCCACTGAGCACACTGAACACTGAGCACACTGAGCACACTGAGCACACTGAACACTGAGTCCACTGAGCACACTGAACACTGAGCACACTGAACACTGAGCACTGAGAATACTGAACACTGAGCACTAAGCACTGAGCACTGAGCACTGAGCACATTGAACGCTCAACGCCGAAGCACATTGGGCCTGATGATTGATACCACGCTGGATTGTACCCGATGGGTGATAGTGCGTCAATCAATGCTCGCTAAGGCCTTGACACGGGCTAAAAAGGCGTTAAGATCCAGGCCTATGCAAGAACTGCTGATCGCCACACGCAACCCCGGCAAACTGGCTGAATTCCGGGCCATTTTCGCCGGTTTGCCGTATCGCCTACGCTCGCTGGACGAGCTCGGGATTGCCGACGAAATCGAAGAGACAGGGACGACCTTTGAAGCGAATGCACGCTTGAAAGCTGAGGGCTACCTGGCACTCAGCGGGCTGCCGAGCCTTGCCGACGATAGCGGCCTGGAAGTGGCGGCTCTGGATGGCGCTCCCGGCGTATACTCGGCACGCTATGGCGGCGTAACCGGCGCGGTCCAATTAACGTATCTGCTGGAGCAACTGCGCGATGTACCCTGGCATGCTCGGTTGGCCCGGTTTGTCTGCGTGATTGCGCTAGCACGCCCCGGTAAACCGACGGTGTTTGTCGAGGGCACGCTGCCGGGTGTGATCGAGTTTGCACCCAAGGGGACGGGCGGTTTCGGCTACGACCCATTGTTTTATGTGCTGGATTATAATGCCACGCTGGCCGAACTATCGGCCGAGGTGAAGAATGAGATCAGCCATCGCGCGGCGGCGGCGCGGGCGGCGCGGGAACTGTTAGAGGCTTGAACTACTCATGAGTCTCATTATTACATCACTTGCCTCGGGCAGTAGCGGCAATGCGTTACTGGCGCAATGCGGTACGGCGGCGCTGCTAATCGACAGCGGGATCGCGCTGCGCACCCTGGAACGCTTGCTGGCCTATCGTGGAATCGCCACAACCCAGATCCAGGCGCTATTGTTGACCCACGAGCACGGCGATCATGCGCTAAGTGCGGCGGCGTTGGCCCGACGCTACGGGGTACCAGTGGTCTGTAATGCGGCTACGCGTGCGGCACTCGGCGACGAATTTACCAAACTCCCGCTGGAAGAATTACCGGTCGGCCAGCGGGCCAGTATCGGGCCGTTCGATGTAACCAGTTTCGCGCTGCGTCACGACGCCGCCGACCCGGTTGGCTTCCGGGTGCAGGCTGCCGGAGCGACAGCAGCCATCGCTATCGATCTGGGTAGCTGGGATGCGGGCACAGTTGCGGCGCTGCGTGCCGCCGATCTGGTGGTAGTGGAGGCAAACCACGACCGCGAATTGCTCCATGGCGCGCCCTACCCGTGGGCGATTCGGCAGCGCATTTACGGGCCATTGGGGCATCTGGACAATGTACAGGCCGGCGAACTCCTGGCGCAGGCTGTGGCAGGGCAGCCATGCGATGTCTGGCTGGCGCACCTTTCGCAACAGGCGAACTCGCCGCAGGTTGCCGTGCGGGGCGTGCAACGGGTGCTCGATCTGGCGGGCGTGGTAGGCATGCAACTCCGCGCACTGCCGCGCCGTTCAGTGAATGCGCCGGGTGGCGCGCCAACCTGGCACAGCGATAGCCGCTTGATGCAAGGACGGTTATTTTAGAGCACTGAGCGACACGCTTGAGCCGGCTGAGGAACTGAGACGGGTGGCTCGCTGCGCTCGCGCCATTGGAGTGCAGGATCAGGCGTTCTGTTCGCAGCTATAAGGAAACTGGAACGCTGAGGCAGCGAGATGCAGAGCTGAAAACCAAAACAGACTGTGCATTGCATCGCCCTGGTGGGCAGGGTATAATACGGACGCCTTACGTGCGCCCGTCTGTGGTAGAAGCGCGGGGGCCAGCGTCCACCGACGGACACTGGCCTCTTCTTTTCCGCCGCTTGCAGGGCGAATGGCGGGCTGCATGAATAATGCGTGCTGACGCGGGCGATGGAAATGCCCGCAATAGCGCCTGTTGCAAAGCGGTGGTACGGCGATGGCAAAAATTCAAATTGTGACTGACGGTAGCGCCGATATTCCGGCCGACTTGGCGCGAGAATTGGGAATTGAAGTTGTGCCCCTCCTGATTCATGTTGACGATCAGGTCTTTCGGGCTGGAATTGACATCAGTGATGATCAGTTGTTTGAACTCCTGACCGGCAACCATGTGCGTTATGGCGTGTCGGGGCCGTCGTCGACGGTGCTTGAACAGTTGTACCGCCGCATGGTCGGCGATATGGATTATATCTTCTCGGTTCACTTGAGCAACCGGCTCGGTAGTATCTATGCGAATGCCGTTACCGCGCGCTCGCGTTTACCGGCCTCGACAACCCGGGTCGAGGTGATCGACAGCAAATCGGCGTCGATGGGCCTGGGCACGATAGTGATCAAGGCTGCCGAAGCAGTCAATGCCGGCGCCAGCCCCGACGAGGTGCATCGGCTGATCAACTCCAATATCCGGCATACCCACGTCGTCTTTTTTGTCGATACGATGGAGTATCTGGAACTCAGCGGGCGGCTAACAATGGCCGGTTCGGTGCTTGGCTCAATGCAGCGGATCAAGCCGCTGATGATTCTCGATGAAGGTGAGATTGTGCCCTACGAGCGCACCCGCACGCGTGCGAAGGCGATCGAGGGGCTGTATACATTCATCGAAGATTTCCCGCGCGTTCAGGAAGTAATGGCGCTTTATGCCACAACGCCGGAAGATATTGAGAAGTTGATGGAGAAGGTTGACCCGATTTTCTCGCGCGATCAGGTGCAGAGCGCCCGCTTCGGCCCCGGCGTCGCCGCACACCTCGGCCCGGGAGCAATGGGCGTGGTTGTGTACGAAGGGATCGAGGAAGAATAGTGGCCTATGCAGGGTCGCGAGCAGATTATTCGCCTGGGCAAAGTGCTGGCTGCCGAGCAACGCCGCGGCTGCAACGATAGCAGCACTGAGGATGGGTTGGAGGCGTTTCTTGGCGCCTGGGAAGCCGAAGCCGACGGCGCGTTAAGCGTACCGACGGTTCGTAATGCGCTGGAGATGTTGCACGGCTATAACGCCATGACGACCGGCGAGCGCCGTACGCGGGTGTTGCGCGCCGTTGAGGATTTACGCGCCCTGTTTCGCACAGATGCTGAGCAGGACGCAGGGAACAAAGGAACAAAGGAACAAAGGAACAAAGGAACAAAGGAACAAAGGAACAAAGGAACAAAGGAACAAAGGAACAGCGAACAGCGAACAGAGGAACAAAGGAACAGCGAACAGCGAACAGAGGAACAAAGGAACAGCGAACAGCGAACAGAGGAACAGCGAACAGAGGAACAAAGGAACAGCGAACAGCGAACAGCGAACAGCGAACAGCGAACAGCGAGCGCCCTGCTGACAACGGATCAGAGCTTGGCGACGGCCGACCACCATCCACCGACGGCCGACCACCGCCCCCTGAGCCTGTCGAAGGGGGGCATCGATCACGAGCTGCGGACAAGCTACAGGCCGACGAAATAGTCGACACCGCGACGGCGGCGATCCCGGCGGCGGGAACTCCTGCGCGGCCCAAAACCCCGCGCACGGCAACCAAAGTCGCCCCACCCGCGCAAAAAACATTTGCTACGTTAACCCTTACCGATCCAATCGATGTTGTGCCGGGGATCGGCAAGGCCAACCTGAATGCGTTCAAACGCCTCGGCCTGCGCACGGTCGAGGCGCTGCTGTACCACTTTCCGCATCGCTACGACGATTTCTCCTCGCAACGCCAGATCGCCGATTTGGTAGTAGGCGCCACCGAAACGATTATTGGTGAAGTAACTGATGTCCGCGTGATTGGCGGAGCCGGACGCGGCGGGCGTACCGAGGTGGCGGTCTCGGACTCTAGCGGCACGATCAAGGCGGTCTTCTTCAACCAACCCTGGCTGGCCAGGCAACTCCCTGTCGGGCGGATGATTGTGCTCAGCGGCAAGGTGGGCGCCTACCTGGGCTTGCGCCAGATGGCCGGCCCAACCTGGGAGCCATATGTCGCCGACGCCGATGCGCTGGTACACACCGGGCGGCTCGTGCCGGTGCATCCGCTCACGAAGGGCTTGCAGGAGCGCAATGCACGGGCGGTGATCCGCTCAGTGATTGACGCGGTTGCGCCCAAGACGCCCGATTACCTGCCTGAAGCAGTGCGTAACCAGGCCGGCTTGATCAATCTGCCGACGGCGCTGGCGCAGATCCATTTCCCCAGCAGCGGCGAACACCTCGCGCAAGCGCGCGCACGGCTCGGCTTCGATGAGTTCCTGCTGATCCAGCTTGGTGTGGTGCAGCGCAAACTGCTCTGGCAGGGCGAGATGGGCTTTGCTGTGCCGCATAACGCCGACGTGCATGCCGATCTACAGTCCAAAATTCCGTTCACGCTCACCGGCGCCCAGCAGCGCGCCCTGGCCGAGATCTTCGCCGACATGACCCGCCCAATACCGATGGCGCGCTTGCTTCAGGGCGATGTGGGTTCAGGCAAAACGATGGTCGCCGCCGCTGCCTTGCTGCAAGCGATCGCCAGCGGGCTGCAAGGCGCACTGATGGCGCCGACCGAGATCCTGGCCGAACAGCACTCCAAAGGGCTGAAGAAGCTGCTTGGACAGGTGCGGGTGCCGCGCCCGGCGCCGGCGCCGGGCGAAGATTTGCGCGACGGCCACGATGCGGAAGAGGCGGCGCGGCTGGCCGAGATCAAGGCGCTGCTGGGCATGACCGACGCCGACGACATGGACGGACAGGGCGTGCGGGTGGCGCTGTTGACGGGCAGCCTGGGCGCGAAGGAGCGCCGGCGCGTGCTCGAAGGCATCGCCAAAGGCGAGGTCGATCTGATTGTCGGTACGCACGCGCTGATTACGGAGAATGTGCTGTTCAGCGGCCTGGGCCTGGTGGTGGTGGACGAACAGCACCGCTTCGGTGTTGAGCAGCGCCAGCGCCTGAAAGACAAAGGCTTCAATCCACATATGCTGGTGATGACGGCCACGCCGATCCCGCGCACACTGACGCTGACGATCTACGGCGACCTGGACACATCGGTGCTGGACGAACTACCGCCTGGGCGGCAGGAGATTCGCACGCGCTGGATCACGCGGAGCAAACGGCAGCAGGCATATAAGCACATGCGCAAGGAGATCGAGAAGGGCCGCCAGGCGTTTGTGATCTGCCCGCTGGTGGAAGAGAGCGAGAAGATCGACCTGCCCTCGGCCGAGGAGATGTATGAGAAGCTCCAGAGCGAGATCTTCCCCGATCTACGCGTGGGGTTGCTGCACGGGCGGATGCTGCCGCGCGAGAAGGACGAGATCATGGTGGCCTTCCGCGAGCACCAGTTCGATATTCTGGTTTCCACTGCGGTGATTGAGGTTGGGATCGACATTCCCAACGCGAGTACGATTGTGATCGAGGGCGCCGAACGCTTCGGGCTGGCCCAGTTGCATCAGTTTCGCGGGCGGGTTGGCCGTGGACAGCACCAGAGCTATTGCATTCTGATCTCCGACAAAGAGAACGACCAGACGAAACAACGGTTGGAGGCGATGGAAGGCACCACCGACGGCTTCAAACTGGCCGAGATCGACCTGCAACTGCGTGGCCCCGGCGAGTTCTTCGGCACGCGCCAGAGCGGCACCCCCGACTTGAAAGTGGCCCAAATGGGCGATACGCGGCTGCTCCACGCCGCCCGCACGATTGCCGAAGCGATCCTTGGCGACGACCCGCAACTGGCCAAACCCGAACACGGACTACTTCGCCAGAAGGTTGAGGCGTTCTGGGCGGAAACAACGAAGGCGGGGTGAGGGAGCCTTCGACAGGACAAGGGGACAAGGGGACGACCGACCATGTATACGCCACGATTGCACGAATGGGGGATGCGGTAACACGGTGACATGGTGATGTCATCCCGCGATCCGTAGGGGCGGACCAATGTGTCCGCTCAGATGCGGTGGGAACAGATGCCGTGGGAACGCGCCCAGATGCCGTGGGAACGCGCCCAGATGCCGTGGGAACGCGTAGGCGACCAGACCGGGGCGCCCCAACCAGTCGCCCTTGCGGTGTTGCGACGTTAATGAGACGAAACGTGCCGCTGGGCGTGCCGGCGCTGATCCAGAGGGCGCCGCCGTGCACACCGTCGTCGGCGAGGAAGACAATGCGCTCGCCGAAGGCTGTAACGGGTTGCACGCCGGTGAAGCCGTCGGTCTGGCCGAGCAGGCGGCCGTTGAAGGCCAGAACAGGGCGGGTGCGGGCGGTTGTGCTGTCGCTCGCCCACAACTCGGCGCGGCCGCCCTGGCTGTTGACGGCGATGAACAGGCGGCCAGCGGCGGGAATTAGTGTGCCGTCCGGTGCCTCCAGGGTCGGCGCGACGGATGCTACAAACTCGCTGCGGTTCGCGCGCCGACACGCATGAGATCCACCCCACTTGATCGACTACGGCTCAAGAAATAGGCCGTGCCGTCCAATCCGGCAACTGGATCGACAGGAGCAGAGGAGGAATGTAATCAGTACGAGGGGAAAGATACGTTGGAGCATCTATTTGACCTTTGTGAAGTGGGAAAGCCGTTCTCCCGCCCGCTGCGTCCTGAAGGACACAGCTCTCTGCTGGAGCTACGCGGCTGCAGGCTGAAGCCCTTGCCGCGCCGTTCTCCCACCCGCTGCGTCCTGAAGGACACAGCTCTACCGTTCTGCTATTCTCCACGATCAGCATAGCAGGGGTAGGCGCCGGCGGCCGCTAGCGGATGGCTGATGGGTGGCAACATTTTTGCTGACAGCGCTGTCACTCCTCGTACGATCGAATCATACGGTATGATTGCATGGCAAACCGCTCAAATGAAGGAGACTATCGTGCAGAGACGGTTCATCGCGCTCGCCAGCTTGTTGATCCTCGTTTTCCTCGTACTCCGCGTCGCCCCGGTGGCGGCTCAGGACACATCCACCGTTACGTTGTTCCACTTCTCCGATTACCATGCGCATGCCGTGCCGTTCTACTCGGAAGGTCGCCCCGATCAGGGCGGGATCGCGCGCGCGGTGGGCTATCTGGGCCAATTCGCCGACGACCCAAACACGCTGATCTTCAATGGCGGCGATATGATGAACCTGAATGTCCCGGCGTGGGGCGTGAAGTATACCTGCGCGGAGTGGCCCTGGTTTAACGGGATCGTCGATGCAATGGCCTTCGGCAATCACGACGCCGACTATGGCGCCGATCATTTCGCCGGCTGCCAAAGCCGGATCGATTATCCGATGCTTGGCGCGAATGTGCTTGATGCAGCCGGTAACCCGATGTTTTTGCACGAAGGCAAGAACTATCTGGTGTTTGAGGCCGGCGGCGTGAAAATCGGCGTCTTTGCGGTGGCCGGGCCGGACTTTGAACGGCTGGTGGCGCCGACCCGCCGCCCG
>JBBRUG010000131.1:0-15062 GCA_038247995.1 Chloroflexales bacterium
CTGCTTCCTACCGCCGGTCGCTTGCGCTCTGCTTTCTGCCGCGCCTTAGCGCACCAACTTGCGATAGGTAATCCGATGCGGGCGGTCGGCGTCGGCGCCTTTGCGCTTACGATAATCGGCCACGTACTCGGAGTAACTGCCTGGGAACCAGTAGGCGGTGCTATCGCCTTCAAAGGCCAGAATATGCGTCGCAACCCGATCGAGGAACCAGCGATCATGCGAGATGATCACCGCGCAACCGGCAAAGCTTTCCAGGCCGGCTTCGAGCGCGCGCAGGGTATGCACGTCGAGGTCGTTGGTGGGTTCGTCGAGCAGCAGCAGGTTCGCACCCGACTTGAGCACCTTAGCCAGATGCACCCGGTTGCGCTCGCCGCCAGAGAGCGTACCGACGAGTTTCTGCTGATCGGCGCCGGTGAAATTGAAGCGCGCGCAGTAGGCACGCGAATTGATCTGGCGGCTGCCGAGCAGAATAATGTCATTGCCCTCGGAAATCTCCTCCCAAACCGTCTTGTCGGGGTCGAGACTATCGCGGCTCTGATCCACGTAACCCGATTCCACCGTGTCGCCGACCCGCAGATTACCGCCGTCGGGGCCTTCCTGGCCGACAATCATGCGGAAAAGCGTAGTCTTACCTGCGCCGTTGGGGCCGATAATGCCGACAATACCGCCAGGGGGCAGATCGAAACTAAGGTCGTCATAGAGCAACCGATCACCAAACGCCTTACTCACGCCTTCGGCGCGCACGACGATGTTGCCCAACCGCGACCCGGCGGGGATGAAGATCTCCAATTCGCGATCCTGCTGATCCTGGCTGTCGCTGAGCAGCTTTTCGTAGGCCGAGATGCGCGCCTTCGACTTGGCGTGGCGGCCCTTCGGGGCCATGTTGATCCACTCAAGTTCACGCTGGAGCGCTTTCTGGCGCTGGCTTTCTTGTTTCTCGGTCTCGGCGAGGCGCTGCTGCTTCTGAGCCAACCAACTGGAATAGTTACCGCGCCACGGAAGGCCCTGGCCGCGCTCAAGTTCCAGGATCCAACCGGCGACATTGTTGAGGAAATGCCGATCGTGGGTGACGGCGATCACAGTGCCTTTGTATTCCTGCAGGTGGCGCTCAAGCCAACCCACCGACTCGGCGTCGAGGTGGTTCGTCGGCTCGTCGAGCAAGAGGATGTCGGGCGTCTGAAGCAGCAAGCGGCAGAGGGCCACCCGCCGGCGCTCGCCGCCCGAGAGCACCGCAATCGAAGCATCGGCGGGCGGGCAGCGCAGCGCGTCCATCGCCAGATCGAGCTTGCTGTCGAGATCCCAGGCATCGAGATGGTCGATCTTTTCCTGCACCTCGGCCTGTTCGGTGAGCAGCGCGTCATAATCGGCGTCGGGTTCGCTGAAAAGCTCGCTGATCGCGTCGTAGCGCTTGAGCAGCGCCGCCGTTTCGGCCACACCTTCTTCCACAATCTCGCGCACGGTTTTGCTTTCATCGAGGTGCGGCTCTTGCTCTAGAAAGCCGACTGTATAGCTCGGCGAAACCACCGTCTCGCCCATAAAATCTTGATCAACCCCGGCAAGGATGCGCAACAATGAGCTTTTACCTGAACCGTTGGAACCGATCACACCAATTTTGGCGCCATAAAAGTAGCTCAGGTTGATATCTTTCAAAACCTGCTTGTTCGGCGGATGAATTTTACTCACCCGAACCATGGAATAAATGACTTTATTGTCGGCCACAGAAACACCTTTCAGAATTCAGGATTTGGAAGCCCGCTGGAAGTTGGAAGACTAAGCGACAGTGTAGCATACTAAACGGCGTGCACGAGATACCCTACGTTCCAACGCAGGGCTGATCCAAAGTTGGGCGAATGGCTGCCGAACACCCTCACCCCCGGCCCCGCTCCCTGAGCGGGATCGGGGCTTCAGACAGCATCAGAATGCCGCATACGCTTCGGCTCCCCCTGCTCCATCTGCGTGGAGCAGGGGGTTGGGAGGATGCGGTGTTTCGGTTCGATGCTGCGGCGGATCGGCTTGACCTGATGCGTACACTAGAGATGAACGAATGATGTTCGAGTGCAAAGCGATTACCAATGGATCAACGACTTTACCTTTGCCACGGCCCACACTGTAGCGCCCGCGGCTGCGCGGCGCTGCGGAAGCGCCTGGTTGCGCTGCTATGGGAACATCGCCTCGACGCCACAGTCGAAGTGCGCGAGAGCGGCTGCCAGGATCATTGCGACCACGGCCCGAACCTGCTCATCCAGCCGGGCGCTATTCGTTACGTCGGCCTCACCAACGAACGGTTGGAACGGATTATCACCGCGCACCTCGCCGGCGGCGAGCCAGTTGCCGAATGGCTGGCGACCCCAGCGATGCGGCGTTCATCAGGGAACAGCACATGACGCTTACCTATGTTGAAACAGACCCAATCAGCTTTGTCGAAGGTCAGCCGGAACAACTGCTTGTGCAGAGTAGCGCCGATACCCACGTCTTGATCGAGGCGTGCTTTTTCGGTATCTTCACCACGCGCGAAGCAGCCACGGGATGGCTGGCGACCCCGGACAGGCGCCAGGGGGCTAGCTGACAGGCGGCAAGGTAGCATCCGCAGATTACGCAGATTGCGCAGATGATCGGGCGTCGTCCATCGTCGGTGGTCGGTCGTCCGTCGTCACCTTGTCACCTTGTCACCTTGTCCCTTCCTTCAACGCCGCTTCGGCCGCATGAAAGCCGCACATGCCGTGTACCCCTGCTCCCGGCGGCGTCGAAGCCGAGCAGAGGTAAATCCCAGGCGCCAGGCGATAAGGATTTGTGCTCAGCGTCGGGCGGGCCAGTAGTTGCGGTAGATCCTGTGTGCCGCCGGCAATATCGCCGCCCACGAGGTTTGCATTCTGCGCCTCTAAGGCGGCGCTGTTCATGCTTGTCCGCGCTAGAATGCGCGCCCGAAACCCCGGTGCAAAGCGCTCCACCTGATCCTCGATCGCCGCCGTCATGTCGCGCGTAGAGCCGTGCGGTACGTGGCAATAACCCCAGGCCGTGTGCTGGCCCTCCGGAGCACGGCGCGGATCGAACAGGCTGGGTTGTCCCATCAACACATACGGCTGGGCCACATGTTCACCGCGCCACACAGCCGCCTCGGAAGCAGCAATTTCTTCAAGCGTCCCGCCCAGGTGCAGCGTTCCCGCTGCCCGACCCTGCTCCGCCTGCCAAGGGATCGGCCCATCCAGCGCCCAATCGACCTTAAACACCCCCGGCCCGTGGCGAAAGCGCCCCAGCGCGCGCCGGGTGGCATGCGGCATTGCCTGCCCAACGAGCCGCAACGCCTGCCCAGGGCCGACATCAAGCAGCACCACGCGCGCCGACGGCAGATCACCCAAATCGTTCACCCACCGACCAGTTTCAATCACCCCACCGAGACTGCGCAGATACCCAACCAGCGCATTCGCCAGCCCAGCGGCTCCGCCAATCACCATCGGCCAGCCGACGGCGTGGGCGCTGGCGCCGAGGATCATGCCATACGCGCCGGTCAGCGGTCGTTCGAGCGGCAGAATGCTATGCGCCGCGTGGCCGGCAAACAGCGCCTGGGCCGCAGGTTCCCGGAACGCCAGGCGGGCAAGCCAGGCCGCGGGAAGCAGGGCCAGGGCGCCGAATTGGGCCAGCGCCGGTAACGCGGGCAGACTCTGAAAACCCAGGCGCGGCGGCACAACCGGCGCGAGTAACGTGGGCATCAGGCGCTCCCACCAGCGCACCATCGGCTGTAGTAAACGGGCGTAAAGCCACCCATCGCGCCCCAGCGCCGCCGCAGTTTGCGCGACAGAACGGTAATTAACCACTGCCTGGCCGCCATCAAGCGGGTGGACAAGCGGCAGCGGTGCGTGCGCCCAGCGCAAGCCATAGCGGGCCAGGGGTAGCGTACGCAAGAACGGCGATGCAACACTGAGCGGAAACGCCGCCGCGCCGCGATCGTGGATAAAACCGGGCCGAGTTACCTCCGCTGAACCCACAGCGCCGCCGATCTCGTTACGCGCCTCGATAACCAGCACTCGCTGCCCAGCTTGGGCAAACCGAATCGCCGCCGCCAACCCATTCGGGCCTGAGCCGACGATGATTGCGTCATAGGTAGACCTGGCCATGAAGAGCTCCTCGTCCAGAAATCCGCAGATTGCGCAGATGCAACGCCGCAACCGGACGGTAGGTGGTGCCGCATTCACTATACCGCGTAACTCTTTGGGGCGCTTGAACGGTTCATAGAGTGCTACGGAGTGCACCCTGTCGGACCGCCCATATAATAGAGGAGATTTCCATGCTCGCGAAAGTGCTAAGTTGCGCCGTGATCGGCCTGGAGGGCGCACTGGTAGAAGTGGAAGTTGACCTCGCGCCCGGATTGCCTTCCTTCACCGTTGTCGGCCTGGGCGATACCGCTGTGCAAGAGAGCCGCGAGCGAGTACGCGCCGCGATCCGCAACAGCGGCTTCAGTTTCCCCTTCAAGCGCCTGACCGTCAACCTGGCCCCGGCCGACACGCGCAAGGCCGGCCCATTCTACGATCTGCCGATCGCGATTGGCCTGCTGATCGCCTCCGAGCAACTTCCGCCCGATGTCGGCGCGCATGCTGTCTTCATCGGCGAGCTTGGGCTTGATGGTGCGGTACGCCACACCGACGGCGTCCTGCCCATGGTGGCCGTGGCCCGCGAGTGCGGCATCGAAACGATCTACCTTGCCTATGAAGATGCCGCCGAGGCAGCCCTGGTAGCCGGCGTGAACGTCGTCCCGGTGCGTTGCCTGACCGATCTGGTTGCGCACCTAGCCGGCGAGCGGCTGCTCCATCCATACCTGGCCGATCTCCCCGACATGACGCCCACAGGCGACTTTCCGATCGACATGGGCGATGTGCGTGGCCAGGAACACGTCAAGCGCGCCCTGGAAGTAGCGGCGGCCGGTGCACACAACCTGTTGATGAGCGGCACACCAGGCGCAGGCAAAACGATGATGGCGCGCGCTCTACTCTCCATCTTACCGCCGCTGAGCCTGGATGAAGCGCTCGAAGTGACGAAGATCTACAGCGTTAGCGGGCAGTTGCCCAAAGAGACGCCCCTAATCCGCCGGCGCCCATTTTGCGCACCGCATCATACGACCTCACAGGCCGGCCTGGTTGGCGGCGGTGGTGCGCGCGTACGGCCCGGCATGGCTTCATTAGCCCATCGCGGCGTGCTTTTCCTCGACGAACTGCCTGAGTTTGGCTCCAAACTTGAGGTCTTGCGCCAACCCCTCGAAGACCGCGTGATCATCTTGAGCCGCGCCGTCGGCAGCGTTACCTACCCAGCCAATTTTATGCTGGTGGCGGCGCAAAATCCCTGCCCGTGCGGCTGGCACGGTGATGCAGAGCGCGCCTGCACGTGCAGCCCGGCCCTGGTGACCCGCTACCAGAAGCGGGTGAGTGGTCCGTTGCTCGACCGGATCGACATCCATGTTGAAGTGCCGCGCGTGCAGTACGAAAAGCTGAGCTCAGATCGGCTCGGCGAACCCTCGGAGGCCGTTCGCGAACGGGTGCTTGGCGCACGCCGGCGGCAGTCCGAACGATTTCGCGGCCATACGCGTTGTCGTACCAACGCCGATCTGAGTGCGCCGGAGATCCGCGAACACTGCCGCCTCGATAGCGCCGGCCAGAGCCTGATGAAAGCCGCCGTGCGCCAACTCAATCTTTCAGCACGCGGCTATCATCGGGTGCTCAAGCTGGCCCGCACCATCGCCGATCTTGCCGGTGCCCCGCAGATTGGCGCCGCTCATCTGGCCGAAGCTGTACAGTATCGACCACGTACCACTGAATGAGCGCGCCAAGCCTCGGGCGGCATTATTTATGCACTATACGCACAAATTATGAAGTGACGGCAGCGCTTGACGATGCCGCCGCCTGGTTGCTGTACCCATCACGCAAATACATGCCCGCGAAGGTGCGGGTCTTCATCGACTTCCTCCGCCAACAATTCAAACATGGCCCGCCGGGCGACCAGCCGGGAACCGCAGATCCAAGCTCATAAGCGAAAACCAGTCCAGCGGCATCCTACTTGCTATGGTACATCTATAGCGCAGCGCTAAAACGCTAAAGCGCCAGATCTACAACCCACTCAAACATTCCTCTTGAAAGCAGGAGGTTTTTATGCTCTCCTATCTGTTACAGATCATGGGCATACTCGCCCTGGCGGCAGGTCTTTTCGGAATCTTTTTGGCTCGACTGCTGCACGGTGACGGCTGGGTTGAAGCTGCGCACGAGACGAGTGCAAACGCGCAACGGCTCCTGATCGTCGGTGGTGCGATGTTGGCGGTAGCGCTGGCACGGATTGGATAAAGCGGTACAGCGGTACAGCGGTAGAGGTGCGGTACAATGCAGAGCATCGACCGATGCTGAATTCCGAACTTCGCAATCCTGTCGTGGGGTGAGTACCGCCATGCGCCGTTGGCTCTTCATTGGGGTCTTTGCACTATTGACGCTGCTTGGCGCAGCATACCTCGCAATTGGCTACATTTCCGCCGATCGTTTTTCGACGATCACGCGCCATGCGCTCAAAGACAGCCCAGCCGTCTATGCAGTAGCCTTTGCGGACGTAACATTTACACCGCGCGGCGAGTCCACGCTCGAACTGCGTGGCTGGCTGCTGCCCAATGCCGTCAGCGAAGATGTCATTATTCTGGTTCATGGCTTCGGCCTGGGTGGTTGTCGCAGTTGCGATTTTAAGGAGCGCTTTACCGAATTTGCGGCGCAGTTGCACGGGCGGGGCTTCAACGTCTTGATGTTCGATCTGCGCGGCCACGGCCAGAGCAGCGATGCGCGCTACACCTTCGGCCTGCGTGAACAGCGCGATGTGCTTGGCGCCGTTGATTTTCTGCGTGAACAAGGCTTTCAGGCAGGCCGGATTGGTGTGCTGGGTTCATCAATGGGTGGCGCAGCAAGCATTCTGGCTACGGCGAGCGAACCGGCGATTGGCGCCCTGGTGACCGATAGCGCCTTTGCCGACCTCGATTATCTGCTCCAGCGTGAATTCCCGCGCCGCAGCGGACTGCCGGCCTGGCTTCTGCCCGGCGTCTATATGATGAGCCAGTTCGTTACCGGCGAAGATGTGAGCGCGGCCCGGCCGGAACAGGCGATCGGGTTGATCGCACCGCGTCCGCTGCTGATCATCCATGGCGATGCAGATGAACTTGTGCCGGTTGATCATAGCGCGCGCCTCGCCGCTGCGGCACCCCAGGCTGAAATATGGGTTGTGCCGGGAGCAACCCACGTTGAGTCCTGGGTATTGTTGCAGGATACGTATGTCGATCGAGTGGCGGCATTTTTCAGGGATGGATTACAGTAGCCGGCGCACTACGTCCTTGCGCTTTCAAGTGCGGCGTGCTATGATCGGCGGCGTGGCGGCTTACGCGTCCGCCCTGACTCCGTCTAACATCAAGGCAGCGCACCAGTGGCCGCATTCCCACACCGCGATCCTGAATCATAGTATAGATCGATCAATGCACCCTATGGCAGATCGTGGACCAACATTAGTGCTTGCCTCAGCATCACCGCGGCGACGCGAGTTACTTGCATTTCTGGATTTCCCGTACACTGTCGCTGCAACAACTGCCGAAGATCGCGACGATCCTGCGCCTGATGCACTCCTTGCGGCACTCCCTCCGATCAGCTTCCCGCGGGCCAATCATCCAACCCTGCTCGCATGGCGCAAAGCCAGCGATATTGCGCACAGTACGCCAAATGCCTGGGTCCTGGGCGCCGATACAACTGTCGTGCTCGACGAAACCGTGCTGAATAAGCCCCGCGATGCCGCTCACGCCCGTGAGATGCTGGCTCGTTTGGCCGGCCGTAGGCATACTGTGTATACTGGTATCTGTGTGATTCGCCCGCTGACGGAGCGCCAGATCAAGTCGTCGCCTGAGCAGGTATCACCTACACTGATAATCGACGCATGGGGCGTCTGGCTTGATCTGGTGGCCAGTGAAGTCGAACTCGCGGCGCTCAGTGCAGCGACAATCGCCGACTACGTAGCCACAGGCGAACCGCTCGATAAAGCCGGTTCGTACGGCATTCAGGGCCTGGGCGGGCAACTTGTACGGAGCGTCCAGGGAAGTTATACCAATGTTGTTGGTTTGCCTTTGCCGCACACGCAGCGTTTACTTGCTGCCGCAGGCATTAATGGTTTGGCGAACCCCAAGGCCGCCTATTCACGCTGGTTAGAGAGTCAGGGAAAGGAGCCGCTGCCATGCCCCCCTACACTTCCATAAGGCTGCTGCTTGTCGACGACCATCCGCTCTTCCGCCAGGGTGTGCGTTGGGCACTCGGCTCTGAAGAGGATGTGACGATTGTCGGTGAAGCTGCCAGCGGCGAAGATGCGTTGACCTGGTTGTTGGCCGCCGGGCCGAGCCAGGAGCCGAATGTGATGCTGGTCGATCTGAACCTACCCGGCATGAGCGGTCTGGATCTGACCCGTGAGGTTCGCCGGCAGTTTCCCAACGTGGGCGTCGTGATGCTCAGCATGCACGAGAGTGATGAGCAGGCCTTCAACGCTCTGCGCGCCGGCGCCGCAGCCTATCGCTCAAAAGACGTTAAACCGCAATCGCTGGTAGAGATCTTGCGCCGCGTGGCCCGCGGCGAGTATGTGATCAACGACGTGGTGTTGGAAGAGCCGCGGGTTGCCAGCCGGGTGCTGACGCAGTTCCGCAATTTACCTCAGGCGCTTTCCACATCGCCCGAAGCCGATATTCCGATCTTCACCCCGCTGAGCGATCGTGAGATCGAGGTATTGGAACGGATCGCATCCGGCGGTAGCAATAAAGAGATCGCCGACACGCTGGGCATCAGCACGCAGACGGTCAAGAACCATATCTCGTCGATCCTGCGCAAACTCTCGCTGAACGACCGCACGCAAGCCGTGCTCTTCGCCCTCCGACGCGGCTGGATCGAAACCCCGAATGAGATCAAGCAGGGCAACCCGACGGTTGAGCCGGAAGCAGAATAGCTTCGTAGCGTACGGGCGCGTTATAACGCGCCGTTATCCCTCGCGCATCATCCGTACGAACTGCCGCCCATACTCCAGAAATGAAATACTGAACGGGATCAAAGCCAGATAGAGGGCCGGCTTGCCGCTGCGCGGCCCATCGGCGAGGTAAAGCAACGCCGCAATGGTCAGCGCTACTGTGGTCAGTTTGCCGGCACGCTTAGCCGTAGTGATTTTGCGCCGCCGGCGTAAGACCAGCATCGCGGCAAGCAAAATACCCACATCGCGGAAGAGCAAAAGCCCGGTAGCCCACCAGGGAAAGCCGCGGGTACGCGAGAGAATGATCGCTGAAGCGTTGATGAGCAATTTATCGGCGATTGGGTCGAGTAGTTCACCAAGCCGCGAAACTTCACCGCGTGCGCGGGCGATTGGGCCGTCGATCGCGTCGGTGAACATGGTGGCGGCAAGGCAGATCAGCGCCGCGCGGCGCCGTTCGGGCCGGGCTAGATAATACAGGGTAATGGGGAGCAACCCCAGGCGCGAAAAGGTGAGCAGGTTGGAAGGATAGAGCAGTTCGCGCGGGTGGATCAATTCACGGAGCGGCATGCATCCCTCCGTAGATGCGACCATAGCAGAGTGATCTGCCGATCACAACATAAGATGCCGATAACGAACGACAAAAGACGAAAGACGAAAGCCGGACTATGCTGGACTGGCTTTCGTCCTTCGTCTTTTGTCGTTCGTCAGCGCGCTGTCGCTGAGCAACGCCCCTAAAGCGTCGCCGGCGGCGTAAAGCCATAATCGTTGGTCGGGGCCACCTTCTTCAGCACCGTCTGGCCAAGCAGGTGGCCAAAGACAGCCTGGCTATACACGGTGGTAAACAGCGCACCGACGCCAAAAACAATGCTTCCGGCGCTGGCGACAATGCCGCACAAGAGTTGTAGCAACCACAGTACCACCCAACCGCCGATGTCGCTGCGAACCATGCTGATCACTTCGCCGAACTGCATTGCCGAGCCAAAGGCACCGGTTTGCAAATAACGCACGGTTGCCGCGAGGCCGAAGATCTGCAACACCAGGCCGGCAATGATCAAGATCGGAATCAGGCAAAAGAACAGGCCGCCAATTGTTGCCACTGCGGCATCACTATCACCGGCTCCAGCACCAAGCACGCCCGCAACACACGACAGCAGAATGATCGGGATGATAATCGGCAGGGCATAGACAAGCTGAATGCCAAGCGCATACAGGCCCTGAACAAACTTATCGCCCAGGTTGTCCCAGCGCGGCAGAGGATTCGGATTGCCCTGCATCACGTTGCGCGCCGCAGTGAGCATAAAGCCCAGCAGAACCAACTGCCCGAAGATCGGCACGATGAGGAGCAGGCCACCGATCAAAATCACTGTCAGCCAGTTCTCGTCGTCAAAAACGTAACTAAATGCGCGACCGAGATCCATGAGACGTCCCCTCTGTTTCTGCAGCTAGTGAGCCGCTCTGAAAGAGTTGTTGCTGATTATACGTCTAACTGCCGTAAAGGTTGCTTGTTGGGCCGAAACATTGGCTATGCCATTGCTTCGGCCTGACGATGCGTACGCCGGCGCGCGTGCGGCCATGCTTCGGACTTATTCCCAGCGATCGCCTTGCTGCTCGGCGGTATGTTCGGCGGCAACATAGAGTTGGGCCGTGACGAGATGAGCATAGACAATTGCACTAAGCACAAGCCAGGCGCATAGACCAAACGCCCACAGCGGCACCTCAGGCAGGCTACTGAACAATGCAATGCCACCGCCGCCGAGTGCAACGGCGGGCAGATAGGCCAACAGTGAAGCCAGGCGCGCCCGCAGGAAGGCGCCGCGCTCAGCCGGATTCAGCGCCCGACGCAACACCGCCATACTCAGCGCTTCTTCGATTTTGCCCTCATCGACAAAAACGATTCGGCCCACCGGCGAGACGCTGGTGAGGAACAAACAACCGGCAACACCACCGGCAAGCGCCAGAATGGTCGTCAGGGTTGTATTCAGCGTCACCGGATCGCTCTGGACAGCGGCAAGCAAGCCAATTCCCACGCAGACCATCAGGAGGCCGGCAATCAGCAGCGGCAGCACAAAAAACGTGAAGTCGATCAGCAATGCGAAGAGGCCGGCTAACCAGCGGGTCGTCCAGTCGGACCAGGGCGGCAATGGCGTGGGGTAGCCTTTACGACTATTATCGTAGCTTTCGAGCACAAAACCGGCAGCAATCGGCGCACCAAGCACGCTCAGCACAAGGCCGCCGTGGGTCAGGCATTTGAGCCACCAGCGTGGATCGCGATGAACGGTGACAATGGCATCGCGGAGAGAGATGCGCTCAGGGCCACCGGGGCGACGATACATCAGGCGGGCTCCCCGGCAAAGTAACGCCGCACCAGATCGAGCGCCAGGGTGCCGACAAACTCCCAGCCTTCCGGCTGGCGTAGATCATAGTGGCGCGTAACCTGACGACTCCCTTCGGGGGTAACAAGAGCGACACTAACGGCGGTGAAGCCGCGTTCGTCGGCGGTGCTGGCGGCCTGCACGCCCAAACCGATGTCACTGCGCCAGCGGTCGGCGGCGCTGATCGCCCCGGCGTGAGCCAGCGCCGCCGCAGCTTGCTCGTCGGTAGGCCGATCGAGCGGATGCACCATTACGCCGCGCAGCACATCGAGGCCGCCCGGCGCGGCGGAAAGAGCGCGATAGACCGGAGCGCTGGCGCTGCCTTCGTAGAGGGCAACTGTGCGCCCGGCTGAGCGCAGCATCATGGCGACATCTTCGGCAAGCGGTACATCGCCAACGATATTATTGCCCATCCGCTCACGGATCGTCGCCTCGGCGTCGGCAATCAGCGCTTCGGCCGCGGCGCGATTAGTGGCACGCGCGCCGATGCGCAACTCGTAGCGGGCCTGCTTGGCCGAAATACCGACGGTCGGGTTGGTCTGTTCCATCAGATCCGCAATCAACTCGCCAATCACGCTCTCGCCCAGGCCGGTAGCGTGGATCGTCTTGACGAGAATCACATCGGTAACGCCGCGGTCGTCGCGCAGGTAGGGCAGCACGGCAGTCTCAAAGAGGTAGCGCATCTCGTAGGGCACGCCGGGCAGCACGATGGTCGTACCGAGCGGGTCTTCGACGATGAAGGCCGGAGCGGTGCCGCGCGGGTTTTCAATCACGCGGGCGCCGGCGGGCACATAGGCTTGCCGCCGATTGCTTGGACTCATCGGACGACTCATTGCGTCAAACCGGGCCTGGATCTGGGCCAGTAAGTCGTCGCGAAACTCCAGCGGACGCCCATAGGCCAGGGCCATCGCCTCGCGAGTGACATCATCGACGGTAGGGCCGAGGCCGCCGGTACAGACGACGAGATCGGCGCGGCCAAGCGCCTCACGGACAGTAGCGGCGATGCGCTCGGGATTATCGCCGACGACGCTCTTGCGGAACAGGTTCACGCCCGAGGCAGCGAGTTGGCGGGCGAGATAGGCGGAATTGGTGTCAATCGTGGCACCGAGAAGGAGTTCGGAGCCGATGGCGATAATCTCAGCGTCCATATAGTTAACGAAAGGGGCAAATAGAAGAGTGCGGACACAAGGGCGGACACATTGGTCCGCCCGTACACGCGTGCAAGCCTGCTACCTGGCTAAAAAAGCGGTTCCGGCGGTTGCGGCTTGGCGGTGATGCGTTGGCGATAATCGGCCCAGAGTTGCTGTTCGCGCTGGGCGGCGGCGTGTTGGCCGCTGTTGACGGCAGCGCGGAAACGCTCGGCAAGGCTTGGCTTCGGGCCGCCCGAGCCGCTTACGCTCGCGGTGAGGCCAACGCGGGCCTCCTGGCCGGAGCGCGGCGTGAGCAGCGTTACGGCGGCGGCGCCGACGGCAACACCAATCAGCAGACCAATGGCGAACTTGCCGCCCGAGGCACGGGCGCGGCGATCATTTTCGGCACGCAGAGCGGCAATAATCTGGATTGCCGCCTTGCGCTCAGTCTCCAGCGCTTCAATGGTGGTAACGCGCTCGGCGCGGATCGCCTCGCTAAAGCGTTGGGCCGCATCGGCGAGCGCATCAATCTCGACTGCCATAAGGCTTCCTTTCACGCGCGTGAGCGCACTTCTTCCACGGCCCGCGCAATAAAGTCGGCCACCGGGATGGCGCCAAGATCTTCACCGGAACGCATCCGCACGGCGACCATATTCGCTTCTTGCTCTTTGTTGCCGATTATAAGCATGTATGGGATCTTCTGCAACTGTGCGCGGCGGATCTTACCCTGCATGCGATCACGGCTGCTGTCGATCTCGACGCGCAGCCCGACGGCATGAAGCTGACGGCGCACATCCGCGGCGAACTCAGCCTGCTTGTCCGTAATCGGGATGATCGCCACCTGCACCGGACTGAGCCAAAGCGGGAAGGCACCGGCGAAGTGCTCGATCAGCACGCCCATGAAGCGCTCCGTTGTGCCCGTAACGGCGCGATGCAGCACCACCGGCGTATGCGGTTGGTTGTCCTCACCGATGTATTCACAGCCGAGGCGGGCAGGCTGAATAAAATCGACCTGGATCGTGCTGAGTTGCCACTCGCGCCCAAGCACGTCGCGGGCGATGAAGTCGGCTTTGGGGCCGTAGAAGGCCGCCTCGCCCTCTTCGGCGAAGTATTCCACGTTATTGGCGTCGAGGGCCGCCTTGAGCGCCGCCGTTGCCAGTTCCCATTTCTCATCGTCGGCGACGAACTTGCCGTCGCTACCGCGCAACGAGAGGCGGACTTTGTAATCGCTGAACTTGTAGGTAGCCAGCACTTCGTGGATCACATTCAGGGCCAGGCTAAACTCGGCCTCGATCTGATCGGGGCGGCAGAAGATGTGGCAATCGTCTTGTGTGAGCGCGCGCACCCGCGTAAGGCCATTCAGCGCGCCGCTATCTTCGTAACGATAGAGCGTGGCAAACTCGGCGAGGCGCATCGGCAGTTCGCGGTAGCTGATCACGCCCATCTGGTTGTAGAGCGTCATATGGCTAGGGCAGTTCATCGGCTTGAGCCGGAAGATGAGATCTTCGCTCTCGACCATCGGCGGGAACATGCTGTCGCGATAGTTTTCGTAATGGCCCGACTTGTGGTAGAGCTGCTCCTTGACCACATTGCCCGTCCAGACGTGCTGGTAACCGTAGCGCGTCTGCACCTCGCGCACATACTGCTCCATCTCGTAGCGTAATATCTCGCCCTTGGGCGTAAAAAGCGGCAGGCCGGGGCCGACATCCTCCGAGAAGAAGAACAGGCCGAGATCCTTGCCCAGCTTGCGGTGATCGCGGCGGCGGGCCTCTTCGAGCAGATGCAAGTATTCCTCAAGCTCGGCTTTGTTGTTCCAGCCCGTGCCGTAGATCCGCTGGAGTTGCTTGTTCTTCTCGTCGCCACGCCAGTACGCCCCGGCAATGCTCATGAGCTTAAAACCGTCGGCGGGGATTTCGCCCGTACGCTCGAGGTGCGGGCCGCGACAGAGATCCTCGAACGTATTGTGCTTGAACGTCGAGATCACTGTGTCGCCGTGGTGTGTCTCGCCATACTCGTCGAGGCCACTGGAGAGTCCGGCGATCAGTTCGAGTTTGTAGGGCTGATCGTGGAAGATTGCGCGGGCCTCGTCGGCGTTCACTTCGCGGTAGACGAACGGATGGTTGCCGCCGATGATCTTGCGCATCCGCGACTGGATATCGCTCAGGTCGTCGGGCGTGAGCGCACGCGGCAGGTCGAAGTCGTAATAAAACCCGTTCTCAATGGGCGGGCCGATCGCAACCTTGCCTTCAGGAAAGATCTGCAACACGGCCTCGGCCATCACATGGGCGAGCGAGTGGCGCAACCGATAGTACGGGCCGCTCTGGGAATCGCTAGGCATGAGACACCTCTTTCTAATCACGGAACCACTGAGCCACAGAGCCACGGAGCCACGGAACCACGGAACCACGGAACCGCTGAGCCACGGAACCGCTGCACTACTGCACGACTGAGCCACGGAGCCACGGAGCCACTGAGCCACGGAACCACGGAACCACGGAACCACGGAGCCACGGAACCGCTGAGCCACGGAACCACGGAACCACGGAGCCACTGAGCC
>JBBRUG010000132.1:0-14974 GCA_038247995.1 Chloroflexales bacterium
GTCGCATTGCCATATCCATCATAACCATTGCGCCGCGCCTTCAGCAGCAGCGGCCAACCCAACTCCGCCGCCGCCTGGATCACCTCGTCCGGCGTCGTTACCGCCCGAAACGCTGCCACAGCCAGGCCGGCTACCGCCAGACATTGCTTCTGCACCAGTTTATCTTGCACGCGCGCCACCGCCGCCGCTGTCGGCACAACAACTAGGCCTTGCGCTTCCAGCACCGCCAGAATGCCCGCATCGACAAACTCATTTTCCAGCGTGACTAAATCGCACAGCGTAGCAAATTGCGCAACGAGTAGCGGATCTTCCCACGCGCCAACAAGCTCGTGCTGGGTCAACCGGCCAGCCGGACTATCGGCGGTGCGCTCGAAGATCACCGTCTCCAGGCCAAGCCCAATCGCTGCCTGGGTGAGCATCTGGGCCAATTGGCCACCGCCAAAAATACCAATACGTGTCATAACGCGCTATCATACCGGCAGACGCCACCCGACGCAACATCCGCTTCAGCTAGCTGTTCGCGCCCTGCCGTCCACGTCTGCCGCTTCAGCTAGCTGTTCGCGCCCTGCCGTCCACGTCTGCCGCTTCAGCGGCTGGTTGCCGCAGCGGAAACGTGCGGCGCTTCAGCGCCAAAACTTGCACACTATTCGCCAACGACATCCGCACCACTCGACCCTCAGCGCCCAATAAAGGTCATCCCTATGCAAAACGTTGTCATTGATCCAAGCACCCAGATTGGCTTAGCTCGCCTGACTGTCGCTAACCTCGAGCGTTCGCTCGCCTTCTATGCCGATGTACTCGGCCTCACTTCAGAGCCGCGCCCCAACGGCACTACGACGCTACGTGCGGGAGATCAGCCACTGTTCATCCTCGCCGAACGCTCAGATGCGCGTCCTCGTCCGCCGCGCAGCACCGGCCTCTACCATGCCGCCATCCCCTTGCCTACATAAGCTATGCTATAATCCCAAGGCTAAACTACTCATAATTGAGTTGAGGGTATTTTCCTATGCCGACTACTTCCCGCAACCAGCGCCGCCGGCAACCTACGCGCTTAAGTCAATCGCCGAACCAGCCGCGCCGCCAACCGGCTCGGGTGATCGAGCCGCCCGACTATTCGCGTGATTATGCCTATGTGCGGCGCGATCTGATCCGCATCACTCTGATCGGCGGCTTGTTGTTCGCAGCAATGATCGCGGCCTCATTCTTTATGTAGGGTGCTTGTGTCCGCTGAAGATGATCGCATCAAAAGCAAGGCTGCGCGCCTCCGGCGGATTGAGCACCGCCTCTACAACGCACCCCAGGGCTTACGCGTCACCGATCTGGCCGAGGGCTGCGGCGTCGCTCGCCGTACGATCTACCGCGACCTTGAGGCCCTCCACGAGATGGGCGTCCCGGTTTGGGAAGCGAATGGTCGCTTCGGCATCGACCGTGCCGCCTACCTTTCCACTGTCCGCCTTAACCTCAACGAAGCGATCGCGATCTTCTTCGCCGCACGTCTCCTCGCCCACCACAGCGACGAGCACAACCCGCATATCGTCGCGGCCCTCGATAAACTCGCCGCCAGCCTCCCCGACCACACAATCGCCGGCCATATCGCCGCAATGAGCGAACAGGTGCGCGCCCGACCGCTGCGTGAAGACTACATCGCCGCCCTTGAAACGATCACCCGCGCCTGGGCCGATCGCCGCGTTGTGCGGCTACGCTATCGCACCCCTAACCGCGAACTCACCGAACGCGATGTGGCCCCGTATGTCGTTGAGGTGGTGCGCAATGCCCCCGGCGCCTACCTGATCGGTTTCGACCGGCTGCGTGACGCCATCCGCACCTTCAAGATCGAGCGGATCGAACATGCTGAACTGCTTGAGGACACCTATCATATTCCCGCCGATTTTGAACCCTACAGCGTCCTCGCTCGGGCCTGGGGCGTGATGGACGACGCCGATGTGCAGATCCACCTGCGCTTCAGTGCAACCGCTGCGCCGCGTGTCCGCGAGACGCTCTGGCACCATACCCAGCGCCTCGCTGAGCACCCCAATGGCGGCTGTGATCTGCTCCTGACGGTCGGCGGCATCCGCGAGATCATGCCCTGGGTACTCAGTTGGGGCGCCGAAGTCGAAGTGCTTGCGCCACACGAACTCCGCGCCGAAATTGCCACCCATGGTCAGCGCTTGGCCGAGCGCTACACAACCCAAAATGAGGGCAACCGCTAAGTGGTCACCCTCACCCGATCATCTATCTTCACTTGTGCAGAACTCCCGGTTCCTGCTTCCGGCTCCCTGCTTCCGGCAAATTACGCTTCGTCACCGTAGAGCTCTTGGAGCAAGCTCTTCTTCGGCTGCGGTTGGGCCTTCTGCTCGCGGCGTCGCTCCAGGTCGGCCTGGCGCGCCTGAGAAGCACCAAGCCGCTTCATAAAGCGATCAACTTGGCCAGCAGTATCGACAATGCGCTGCTCGCCGGTATAAAACGGGTGGCAGTTCGAACAGATTTCAACCCGCAACCCCTGCCGCGTTGAGCCAATATTCCAGTGCGTGCCGCATGTCGTGCAAACAACGCCCTCGGTATGATACGTCGGGTGTGCACCCTGCTTCATAACAACCTCTCAGTATCGTAAGGACGCAGCGTGCTGCGTCTTGCTGCGTCCGAATCGAGCTCAAACTACCACCCGCCGACTAATCGGCAGCTGCAACTGTTTCAACCGCTGTCGCAAACGGGATCACACTGACCATCTTCTGCGTTCGCGAGTAATGCTGAAACTTTACGTGCCCCTCAACGAGGGCAAACAGCGTATAGTCACGGCCCACGCCGATATTCTTGCCCGGCTTGACCTTCGTACCGCATTGACGCACGATGATATTACCGGGAATGACGTACTCACCGCCGTACTTCTTCACTCCGCGCATTTTTGGTTTGCTATCACGACCATTGCGCGAACTACCGACACCTTTTTTATGAGCCATAATCGTATCCTTTCAGTAATTTACGCAACAATCTCACTGATCTTGATCTGGGTGTAGCGCTGACGATGGCCGGTGCGACGACGATAGCGCTTCTTGTTGCGATACCGGAAGACAATGATCTTGTCGCCTTTGCGCTCGCCCACCACTTCAGCCCGCACTAATGCGCCACTGACTGTCGGTGACCCAACGTGCACCTGCTCCGCATTCCCTACCAGCAGCACTTCATTCAGTTCGATGTGGCTGCCCGGCTCAGCATCATCGATCAGGTCGATGGTGAGCACCTGGCCCGCCTCAACGCGGTATTGCATCCCGCGGTCACGAATAATCGCGTACACGTCACTTCTCCTTAAGGCAGCCTAGCTCCTGCAAGTGACAACAATGGCGCCACTGCACTGCCACGAACACTCATGTTGCGCAACACAAAAAGAGAGGACGGCTGTTTTCCGCCCTTATCTAGCGAGATTATAGCAGAGCGTCGAAGGCGTGTCAAACCACCCAAACCCGCATCCCAAAGACGAACTGTGAACTGCCGAACGGTCCGACCAACAGGCAGACTCACCCTTCATTGCGTAGAAACGCCGCGCAATCTTCAGGGATTGTCGGGTTGATCCAGACCCCACTCCCCAACTCAAACCCGGCCGCGCGGCTCAAACGCGGCACCACAGCCATATACCAGTGAAAATAGCCATTTTCGGGTTCTTTCACCGGGGTCGAACGGATAATTAAGTTATAGTCAGGATCATTGAGTTTAAAGTAGAGCTTGTGCAAAACGTCAACCACAATCGCCGCCAGCGCATCGAGATCAGTGTCGGCGAGCTGCAAGAAGTTCGCCCGATGGGTGCGCGGCATGATCCACATATGAAATGGCGATGAAGCCGCATAGAGCACAAAGGCCGCAAAGTGTTCATTCAGAGATACGAGGCGTTCGCCGTGCTGCACTTCATCGTTGAGCATCGTACAAAAAACGCATTGCCCCGTGTCATCGAAGAAGCGCCGCGCCTCCTCAATGCGATGCCGAATATCACCCGACACAATCGGCATCCCGATGATCTGGCTGTGCGGATGATAGAGTGACGCACCCGCTCGCTCGCCATGGTTCCGAAAATAAACGATCTGCTCGATCCGCGGGTCAGCGGCGATCTTGCGCCCGCGTTGGAGGAACGTCTCTAAGGCCAAACGCACTTCCGCCGGGCTCATCAAGCCCAACGTCAGATTGTGGACTGGATGGTCAACCAATACTTCGTGGTAACCCACGCCGGCCATGCTCCGCGTCACTCCATCGAAGCGCCGCGTTAGTTGGGCATCCACTGCCAGGGCCGGATACTTATTGCGAACGACCCGCGTCTGCCACGGGCCATACTCAGGAAAGCGGCAAACTTCAAGTTCGTGTTCTTCGTTGCCGGGGCAAAACGGGCATTGCGCATCAAAGGCCGGCCGATCCGCCGTCAGCACCCGATCCGAAGCCTCAACATACATGTTGGGGCGGCGCGCCCGATCGCCGGCGATGATAACCCACTCGCGGGTGGCGAGGTTCTGCCGCAACTCGGGCATAATGGGCTTTCCTCCACAGTAGAGCTGAAACAGCACGCCTATTGTAGAGGTTGCCCTACGATCTCTGCAAGCGGCAGGTCAGATGCATCAATTGGATCGCCTACGAACCCTGGCTGATCTGTACGCGCTTTAAGTTCTGTATTCCCCATTCCAACGGCTATTATAACCGGTCAATCTCAGCCCAAAGCACCTCTGCCGGCGGCGGCGTGAATACCGGCGCCAACGGCGCGACCCAGGCATACCGAATAATGCCCGCCGCGTCGATCACAAACACACCAGGTAACGGCACGCCCATAATCGACCCCATGCCATAACGATAAAACACACTCCAGTCTGCGTCGCTGAGGATTGGATACGGCGCCTGAAGCGCTTCCGCGACAAAACTGGTCAGCTCTAGATCTGTGCTGCTCACCGTGAGCAGTGTGGTATCCCGCTTGACGAACTCATTGTGCGCTTCCCGCAAACCTTCCAGGTGCGGCTCACAATGCGGTCAGAAGAAGCGGTCACTCACGATCCGCGTCAGATTCAGCACCACTGGTCGCCCACGCAAGGCGCTGAGCGTGATCGTTTTGCCATATTCAACTTCAGGCAAGCCATCGGCAGCCACACGATACTGCGCATAGGGCAGCCCAAAATCCGGCGCTTCCGTACCTACCTGCGGCACGTTTGCCGGTCCACGCGGGCTTGTAAACTCTGCCCGCCATTTGGCGGTCATTGGGATAAATGGCCGTGCCATTGTTACATGCTCCTGTTTAACAGTTGGGCAGTTCCCCTGTTCCTTTGTTCCCCTGTTCCCTAGTTCCCTGGTTCTTCACAGACCTCGCGCAGTCGTTCCATCTGCACTTGTGCATCCCAACCCATCAGCGGACCAATCGTTGCCGGCCAGAGCTGCGCCAGCCCCGGAATGCGGATTGCATACTCAATGCGATTCTGGATCAGCGTTCCTGCGTGCTTGGGTGCCGGCATCCATTGCCAAGCGTCAAATCCTTCCCAGAAGCCGTCAAAGGCCCAGAGGATCAACCCTGGCCGGCGTTCCTGTACAATGTATGCTGCCTCAACCAAGCGGCCCAGGCCAGTTAGTTGCAACTGCCAGCGCGCCCCTTCAGCAAAGCTCCAACTGCCAACCGGCTGAAACCGTACCGCCGGCGACATCCAACGCTCCATCAATGGGCGCTCAGTCATCACTGCTTCGACACGCGCGAAACCGGCTTGCACCAACACAAATTCTTCTTGCACATGGGGGAGTTGATCCATAATGATGATTGTACCGTTTCGCAATCGACTTGTCCATGCTTTGCACAACATCTATCCCCTGTAGGTTGCGGTTTAGGGCCTGATTATTTCGCATTGTGTTGCGCTATTTGCGGACACGGTACCTTTTGCCTATTGCTGGTTAGAATGCCTAAAACCTATAATCACTATAGAAGTACGCAGCCCTGGGAGGATCACCATGTCTCGTCATACTCGTGGCCAATCGATTGTTGAGATGGCCTTCGTCTTGCCAATGCTCTTGGTCCTGCTCTTTGGCATTATGGAGTTTGGCTACTATATCTACGCCTACTCCACGGTATCGCAAGCCGCCCGCAACGCCGCCGAGGCCGCCGCGCAGCTTCCGCCGCATCAAAGTTGGCTCGATTATGAAGAGGCGCCGCCTGGGGATGCGCGCTACCCCGGCTTTATGGGTGATAGTTGCGTACGCACGATTATCCGCTCAGCGACATCCGACGGCACACTCTTCCGGGGCACGATCAACGAAGGCCGTAACCTGGCCGACTTTGTCGAAATTCGCTACCCGAATGGCAGCAACACGCGCAATCTACGCGACCGCGGGCCAATTGAGGTAACCGTACGCTATCCGGTTAGCGGGATCACACCGCTCTTCCAGTTGCTTCAGATTGGCGACGAGGAGGGGATTACGCTCGAAGTTACGCAACGCCGCTCGATCGAAAACCTTGGCGTTGATCCGACCACCCCACGCGGCGTGGCCTGCGCCGAAAATGTAGAGGATTTTTGCGACCTCTACCCCGATCAGTGTGCTGGCGGGCGCGATGATGTACAGATGGGCGACCAGGGCCGCCCCCAGGTTGCCGGCGCTGCTCCCGAGCCCGGATCAACTGGGTCGCTGCGCCTGAGCGCTTCCGCATCTGCCCCGAGCCGTCTCTCGTCATCCATCGCAGCCATTCGGCTCTAGTTGGGGGTTCGTATGCGTTTCCATCGTCGTACACCACGCAAAAAGGGCCAGGCTCTCGTCGAGTTCGCCCTCGCTTCGACGCTGATCTTCATGTTACTTTCCGCAACTGTCGATATCGGCCTGATGTTCTTCACGCTCCAAGCGCTGCGCACCGCAGCCCAGGAGGGTGCTACATATGGCAGTTATCCCCAGGCGACTAGTCAGAATGCGCGAGTAACCCAAGTTGACTATAACTATCAGGAAATTTACAATCGCGTGCGCGACTCGGCGGGTTCGCCAACAAGTCGGGGCATGGTAAATTTCTTCGACCTGAACAACAATGAAGTCGCCGATAGCAATCCAGCCGACCGGAATGCGATCTTCAACCCGAACGACCCAGGCAACCGTAATAGCTTTGTGATCATCGAAAATCTGCGCGGTGCGCCGGGGAGCGGTTGGACTGGATCTTGCGTAACCAACACGCCCGGTAGCGGCCTGATGGCCGGCGCACCAAACTGCTACATCCGGGTCACCGTGCGCTACAACTATGATGTGTTCTTCCCGCTCATGCCGTCGTTCGGTGAGCGCGTTCCATTACGGGCCAGCTTCACGATGAAGGCGCGCAGTTCGTACGTCGCAGTGCCAAATCCCTAGGTTAAGCGATAAACTCATGGCGGTGTACTCGGGCAGGTACACCAAATCGTTCTACTCAACGTCCTACTCACACGTATGGAGGAATTCATGAACGGAAGGCAACCGATGAGCTTCAAACAGCTCGTCCGGCGACGCAAGCAGGGGCAAAGCATCCCTCTGATCGCCTTGATGATCGTAGTGCTTGTCGCAATGGTCGGCCTCTCAGTCGATGTCGGTAACACCTTCGCTGAAGAGCGCAAGGCCGTGGCGGCCAGCAATGCCGCATCGCTCGGCGCAATGGACGCCTATATTCGGCGCAACGCCGGTACTACTACCGATACCATCTATCAACGCATCGAAGCGTCGTTCGCTGAGAATGGCATCAAACTGGTTGCAAATCCGCAACTGCGCCTGAATGCAACCTACCTCGATGCCCAGGGTCAGCCGATCAGCAATGCGCTGCCGACAATCAGTAAGGGCGACAGTAGTCCGGTGCCCGAGAATGTCGCCTATATTCAGGTGCGCCTCGAAGGCGAGGTCGACACGTACTTCGCCCGCGTCGTTGGGCGCGATGATCTTCCGTTGAGTGCAACTTCCTACGCCGGAACCTGCCCGCCCAACTCCGGCGTCTACCCGCTTGCAGTTAACACCGAGTATATTAGCGACAATACGTTTATCAACCCTGGTGAGCCTGGCCCCGGCGAAGACCAGGAGTTTTGGACGCTCGATAGCGGTCCATATCGGGGCCTTACCGAGCGTCGCCTGTATGTCAGCGACACGGCTCCCGGCGGCTTCTCCTGGTTACGTTGGATGGACGGCCAGGGCGCCATGGGCACCTCGGCAACCAGCCAGCAGGAACTGAATGCCAGCTTGGCGGGTGAGGGTAATATTGCCGCCGGCTTCGAGGAGGCGCCCTGGCCGAACGTAAGCAGCCCGCCGCGGCCGACTGTTTATCCAGAAGTGCCTGGGCAACTAAACGTCGGCGACTGGGTGTGGGGGACACCGGGCTGGAAAGCCGGCAATGGCCGCCAGGACACCATAAACGGCCATATTCAGAACGGCACGCGCATGATCCTGCCGATCTATGATACTTATCAGGGTAATGGAGCCAATGCACAATACCGCGTCGTGCGCCTTGGCCTGTTTGTCATCACCGAGGAAGGCAGCACACCCGGTCGTGGCCCATGGTTCAATATGATTTTCCTCGGCGACGCGCAGCGCCAGGGCACCTCCTGTGTGGCGACGCCGCCTACACCGAGTTCATCGACCATTGAGCTCTTCGGCCCAGTTTCGCTTTGGCCGGAATATCAGATCCGACCCAAAGACCACAAGCCGGTTCAGTATGTGGTCGTGCTCGACGTCTCCGGCTCGATGAATGCCAACTTCATTGGCCAGGGCATCCGCGGTGGTACGATCACACAGTGCACCAATGGCCCAGCCGGCGCGCCGGCAAACCAGAACTGTGGTAATCCGGATAGCGCCTGGAATGTGCAGCAGGAGCGCCGCATTTACGTCGCTAAACAAGCAATGATCACGCTCGCGAATGAAGCGAACTTGCTCAACAGCGCTAGTTACGACCCAACCAAGCCCTTCGATCAGATTTCGTTGGTCTGGTTCAATGAGAGTATGCGCGGCTCAACGAACTTCTCGAATAACGCCAATACGGTGATCAACAGCATTCTGAATGCCGGTAAGGCACGGAATGATCCTTACAAAACCGAAGGTGGTACAAACGGCGCCGCTGGTCTCTTCCAGGCCAGCCGAATTTTGGGCACAGCGCCCAAAAAGACGACTGAACTCGGTCGGGAATGGGAGTATAAGCAGGCGATCATCTTCGTCACCGACGGTGTGTCGAACCACTTCTTCAATGCGCCGAATACCAATAGCGCCGGCCAGAGTGGAGCTGGTACGTACGCTAATGGCCACTTCTGTGGCACCCTGGGCGCAACTGTCCTTGAGAATGCCCAGTGTCAGACCACCGATTTTGGCGGCAAGCGCAACGGTATGGATCGCCCGATTACACAGATGGAGAATGTCTCCAAGGAACTGCTGAAGCCGATCTCCGATGTGTATGTCGTAGCGCTCTCCGATATCCCGGCTACCGGCCTGCGCACCGGCGTTGCATCAGTTCCAGCCTACTTCTTCGCGGCGAAGAGTCTGGAAAAAGACGCTGATGGCAAGACGAACGTCGACCGGATCTTTGAACTGATTAACGAAAATGTCCAGAACGACGTATGTCTGCCTGGGCTCGACAATCAGTGGCGTGGTACGATCCCGCCGAGTCACTTCCAGTCGGTCGGCAACCTGAGCTACCCGAACGTTGGCGAAGTCATCCTGACCGACATCAGCACCGGCACGCGCTATACGTCGTACATTACGGCTGGAACGAATGGCCAACTGGTGTATCGCTTCAGCGATCTACCGCGCGGCTCGTACCGGCTCACGCCGTACCTGTTCTATCGCCACCCGCTCGATCCGCCCGGTGCTTTGCCGCGACGCTACAGCTTGATTGAGAATGCCGGCACGACCACCGCCGATATCACGATCAACCTGGAGCCATCCGACCAGCGCCCCGGCTTCGCGACCATCATCGAGCAGCCACTCAACCTACGGCTCTTTGGCGATGTCTGCGCCAAGACGTAAGGTCACCGGGTGGGTGAACCAAATGGTTCACCTACCCATCCTCCACTCGCTTTCAGCCTACGAACTTTGTGGATAATGGTTCTTGCTAGCCCTGTCGCCCCTTGGGTCGTCAGGGCTACGCTACGCCAAGGAGGTAGCCCATGCTGCCTGGTTTCCCACGTTTCCGCATTGTGCGGATGCTCAGCCTGTTCGTTCTCGGCCTGATCCTGCTCAGTACGCTGCCTTTCGCACCGGCAAAGGCCCAATCGATCGGCGAATTCGAGTTTTTCGACAATACGCAAGGTAATTTTGCCGATGGCGTCTTTCAGCGCACGTCGGTAAGCGCCGATGTCTCTACGCTTGGCGAAGACGTACGCGGCGCAGTGCAACTCGCACCCGCCGGTATACTCAACCCTTGGCGGCCAATCACTGATGTCCTTCCCTCCACAGGCGATAGCGGCGGCCTGTTCGATTTTGGCCTCGTTGCCCTCGGCAAATATCTCTTTACCGTCACCGGGTCTGACCCAGAGATCACCCAGGGTGGCGGGCGCTCGGAGAAGGTGTATAGCGCCGAAGTCGATCAGCGCCAGGGTGTGCTTGTGCCGATTAGTGGATCAGAGGAGGTCTGGCGCAGCTTTACCATCCCCGCTGGCCCAGTCAATCAGAACACGGAGTGTGTGGGGGTTGATATTAGTGCACGCACCCGGGCCGCTGTTGCCGCCGTTGAAGCGCCAACTGCGCGCCAGGCCCAAGGCGTGCTCGGCTACATCTATGTGGTTGGCGGGAACGCCTTCGATCTAGCTTGCGAAGGAGATATTACCTCGTCGCTTGTCCAGATCGCGACAGTCAATACCAGTGGCGCCATCACCGGATGGAGTACCCTGCCGGCCAATGCCGTACCGAATGCCTTTACTCCTGCCGGGGAAGCAGCTGAATTCCTCGGCATCGAAGGTGCGATGGCGACAATTGTGCGCACTAGTACCTCACCGGCGCGTACCTTCCTCTATGTCTTCGGCGGCATCTCGATTGATCCTTACAACTTCGTCAACCCGAACAGTATCACCAAGCAAGCCATCTACACCGAGATCGATCTTACCACCGGCGCACTGCGTAACCCAACCAATCCGAGTGCCGGCAGCGTCTGGACACGCGCCAACAACGACGGCATGCCCTTACCAACGGGCAAGGCCGGCTTGCGCAACGGCACCGCTGTGACGGCCCAGGTCACGCGCCAGATTGTAGACAACACAACCAATCCGCCCTCAACGGCGACCGTCACTCGCGAGGCAATCTTCGTCGCCGGCGGTTGTTTCAACGATACTGCCGGTTGTAACGATCTGAACCCCTTCGTCTATCGCGCCGATGTCGACCCAGTCAACGGACAGCTTACCTGGACGGCCACGCCCGGCATCGGCAGTCCGACCGGGGTACAAGTCGGTATTGAGGCGCGCAGCGGTCAGGCCGGCCTGGCCTACGGCAATAAACTGTACCTGATCGGCGGCAGTTCTACCGGTGAGCCGAACGGGGCTAAAGACTCAGTACCTACCGCTTTCCTCACCGACAATGCCCAGATCGACCAGGTGATCCCGAACAGTGCTACCTACTTCGTCGGCACAGACGAACAGGTACTTACCAGCGGCACCGGCCCAGGTGGACGGATCGGCCTTGCGGCGGCGATTGTCCCGGCACTGCCCCCAGCTAATGAAACCGACCCCGAGGTGACCGTTAACGCAGCATGGGCCTTCGCGGCCGGTGGGCGCACACCGGGAGGCCAGGCGAGCCGGTTGATCTTCGTCGGCAGGCTTGGCGGCGCGGATGAAGCCGAAGACGCCGTGCGTCTGCGTGACGGTTGGTACTACTCTAATTCTATTCCGATCGACATCAGCGGGGCCACAGCGCGCGTTGTCGCGGTGCGCTGGCAAGCGGAGATTGACCGTACCCAGAACACCAACGCCGATATCCGCTTCGAGTTCCGCAAGACGATCACCGCAACCGGACTCTGTGCCGAGGATTCCTTTAGCCTCACGAATCCAGAGGATCGCTGGCGCCTCGTAGACGGCGATCCCGACTCGCCCTTCTACTCGCGATCTGGTACTGCTCAGGACCCATACAACCTGATCGAGATGGATGAAGTCTTCCAATCCGAGCAGGTGAATGCGACCTGCCTTCAGTATCGCGTGCGCTTCTTGCAGAATGGCGAGAACCCGACAGCGATCCCCAACCCTGGCGCCACGCCACTGCTGTTCAACTTCTCGCTCAAGCGCATTCTTGCTGGAACTCCCGACCTGAAATTGAAGGACTTCAGCATTAATGCGCCAAATGGCAGGGTGCGTGAAGTACGCGTCGAGATTACTAATCTCAACGACGAAGGGCTGGAGGGCACGCTAGACGTGAGCGAATATCTGGCTGTGACTAATCCGCAGGCCGCCCGGGGCAACTTCTTCGTCAACCTGTGTGTGGCCCGTGCCGATCCGGCGGCGCCCTTCCCGACACTCGATTTGCCGGCGCCGCAACGCCAACCGGAAGGCCAGGCTATTCCACCGCCCTGTAGTGTTGCCTGGGCGCCGGTTAACAACACTCGTATGACGAAGGGGGCGGAACTAACCTTGACCCAGTGGTATTCAAACGAAACCAACCAACCAATCGATATCCTGAGCGTCTTTAGTGAACCCGGAAAGTACACGGTCGGCGTCGTCATCGACTATTATGACGTCATCCCTGAAGGCGCAGACGGCGAACTGAATAACCGCGGCGAGACGGAGCAACTCCCTGAGGGTCAGCGGATCCAGGTCGAAATTAGTGGGTCGCCGGAATATGTCCTGAACATGCCTATTATTGGTACGGCGCCTCCGGCAGCGCCCTAAGACCAACGAACAAACCTGTCAGGTGCGGCCAAATGCCACCACCCGCTACCTGTTCACCCTGCACCTGACAGGTTTCGCCAAAGCTACGTCCTAGTCGGAATACATCATGGTTACAACGAGCGTGTATGATGCGCATATCGGGTTACGTTGCAAGCATGAGCCACTGCCAAAAGTGTAAAGGGACACTTCCCCTAGCGATGCACTAAAACCGCATCAATGCTTGACAACGTGTGTTATACTTAGCAGAGTCGGTACGCCGCCCTGCTGTGCTTCGTCTACGAAGGAAGGAAGCTTCGCTATGAGGCGTGGTGGACTCCTCATTCTCCTCATCGGTCTCATTCTGATCGTCAGCGCCGTTGCCCTATTCCTGTTCTTTCAGCCGCCAGGTGCTCCTGGAAGCGCAACTGACGCTCCGCCCGCCCTGCCCACGGAGGTACCGCAAGTCGAGGTTGTCCGCGCTCGAGTGGATATTCCAGCCGGTACAGTCATCGCCGATAGTGCAACGCTTCTTGACGTGACGCGCATTCCACAGCCGGAGTTCAACGAAAGCGAAAACTATGCTCGGATCAGCGATGTTGAAGGCCAACTAACCACACGCGCCTTGCGCGCTGGTGAGTTTATTACGCGTAATGCGTTGACTGAACCAGGGCTTTCGCAGCAATTGCCTACTGCTGAACCGGATCGCGCCCGCGACAAAGCCTACCCGCTGGTTGTCAATAATCTCTCAGGGGTTGCTGATCAACTGAAGCCCGGCGATTTTGTCGATATTGTGGCAACGTTCAACGTTAATCGACGGCAGATCATCCCTACGGGAACTGATTTTGTTGAAGTTAATGGTCAGCAAGTTGAACGACTGCTAACCGAAATTACCGACCCAACATTCCAGGCAACTAAGACGCTGCTCCAGCGTGCGCAAGTCTTGCGCGTGATCAAGCCTGCCGTTGCCGAGGGCGAGCCAACACCGGAAGCCGGCGCTCCGCCACAGTCGGGCAGTTTACCCCAGGTTGACGAGTCGGGGCAGCCGATTACACCGGGCGCTGAAGGAGCAGGTGTGCCTAGTGCGCTCACCAGCGGCATCTGGACGCTGGTGCTAGCCGTCAATAACCAAGAGATCGAACTAGTCGAGTTCGCCCTGGCTTCCGATGCTCGGATCGTACTGGTGTTGCGTGGCGCTGGTGACACGACATTCGAACCGACGTTGGGTGCAACCTACGACCTGCTGGTGTCGGAGTTCGGCTTGCCGCTACCGCGGGCACTGCCACCCCGCGTTGTTAGCGAGCAAGAAGCATCCACGCCGGAACCAACCCGCACACCTGCTCCGACACGCGTACCATAGCACGCGCATAAATTTCGCGTGTCGGCTCGATGCAGAGGGACGAACGAACAGCCGTGAAGCCTGTTCCTTTGTTCCTCTGCTCCGCTATTTACCGGCTTGATTTAAACTGCCGCGCTGCTTACCCTTGCAGAGCACAGCGCGGCGATGCTATGATTGTAGCAGCGAGCGTGTGGCTATCCAGCGAGGAGTAATCCATGAGTGAGGGCGAGACGATCCGCGTGATGATTGTCGATGATATTGTCGACACACGTGACCAGTTAGAGAAATTGCTGTTTTTTGAGAAAGATATTGAGGTAATCGCCAAAGCCAGCAATGGCCGTGAGGCGGTTGCACTGGCCAAACAACAGCGCCCTGATGTTATCCTGATGGACATTAACATGCCCGATATGGATGGCATTACCGCAACTGAAGCGATTATGACCCAGGACTCATCGGTTCAGGTGATCATCATGAGCGTTCAGGGCGAAACGGATTACCTCCGCCGCGCAATGCTCGCCGGTGCCCGCGAATTCCTCACCAAACCAATTAGTGCCGACGACCTTTATAAGTCGATCCGCCACGTACATCGGCTTGCAGCAACGCGCCCGCGGGCGACCGGCGGCGGTACAACCGAGGTTCTATCCAGTGGCGGCAATGAGAGCGCCGGCCAGATTATCGCAGTATTTAGCCCAAAAGGCGGCGTTGGCACCTCGACGGTGGCAGCAAACCTGGCTGTAGCGCTCCGCCAGCAGACGAATAAAAAAGTCGCGCTTGTCGATGCGAATGTGGTTTTTGGCGATCTGACCGTGATCTTGAACCTACGCTCCGATAAGACCATTATCGATATTGCGCAGCGCGTCGA
>JBBRUG010000133.1:0-14951 GCA_038247995.1 Chloroflexales bacterium
CGATCATCCCGTAGAGCAGTGCAAATCGCTCAGCCCAGATCGTGCGCGGGAAGCGTTTGCCGCGCCGCCAGTCGCCCAGCGCCAACTTCAGCGGCTGGCGGGTGAGAAAGGCGCCCAGGGCGGCCAGGCTCAGGCACACGCCCGCCGCTGACGGCGCGACCCACAGGCCCAGCAGGATCGGTGCGCCCAGCAATCCCCAGCCGCCATGTTCCGTCGGCAGAGCAATGGGTCGCAGGCGCACCGCTGGGGTAGAAGATGATGTGTTCATCAGGCTAGGCCGCTGCCTGCCCTTTCAGCAGCACTAACAGCATCTTCACTGGCGTTTCAGCGTGGATGTTGTGCGACAGACGGGCCGGCATATGCACCCAGGTATTGGGGTGCGCTTCACGCGTCTCTGTCCCCAGCGTCACCCGCGCCGCACCCTCCAGGAAGTGCAGCAGCGCCGGCACCGCCGCCGTATGTTCCGAAAGCTCTTGCCCGGCGGCAAAACCGAAGAGGACGACTTTCAGCCCGTCGTCCTGGTAGAGTGTGCGGCTGATTGTTCCGTCCTCAGGAATGGCGACTTCGTTGCTCAGGTTCAAGAATGTCGTCGCGTTCATACGGTCTCCTGTGTTTCAGGCTTCACCGCCACGAGGGCGATCGCCGCCAGATTGTCTGCGTGGGTGTGGAAGACCTTGCGCATTGCCAGGATGCGCCGACGGGCCGCTGGGGTGCGCAGGATGTTGAACAGGATGCGCAGCGCCCGACCCAGCCCTTCGTCTTGCACCATGCGCTTTGGCTCCAGAAGATGCATCGGCGCGGCGAATTTGGCCTGTACCCGAAACCCTTCGGCCTCTAACACCGCCCGCCACTCCGACGCGGTAAGCGGGCGGGCGCCGACGTGGATCGCCGCCGAAAGATCGCGCATCACCATCTCCTTTATCGCCTCGCTCACGTTATCGGGCGTCAGGCTGAGTTCGTGGATGCCGTAGCGTCCGCCGGGCTTCAAGATACGATACGCCTCGCGAACGATCCGCGCCTTCTGCCCCGACGTGTGCATCGTCAGCATCGCTTCGCCATACACCACCGACGCCGATTCGCTCGCCAGCCCCGTCTCCTCAGCCGTTCCGATCAGACAGCGGTACCCCGGGTTGGTGAGCAAACGCCGGACATGAGCCGCAGCAGCCTCATCACGCTCGATTCCAGTATACGCCAACGGCTGACGTTCCAGCGCCAAGCGCGCCGTGACCCCCAGGCCGGGCGCGAATTCAACAACAGCATCGCTGGCCGTGATCGCCAGGCCATCCAGCATCTGGCGCGTTAGCTCCAGGCCGCCGGGGCGCAAGACGCGCTTGCCCATGCGGGCCAGCAACCAGTGGCCGGGCATCTTCGCCATGTCCAGGGTAGCGCCGGGAATGGCGTCGGCGTGTTCAGTGGGGGAAGCCATACATTACTCCTTCTCAGATACATCCGCCGCAGCGGCGGTTACAATAGTGGCGTGAATCTCGGCGCGCAGCTCGTCGGTGGGAATGTGGTAACTGACGGCGGCTTCGTGCAGCGTTTCGAAGCGTGCCATGACACAGCCAACGCATGCCATCCGCCGGCGCAAAAATACCGCGATTGTCGCCGGCCAGTTCGCCAGCAGTTCAGCAACGGTCTGATCGGGATGGGGTTGATCTGGTTTCATGCTGAGCCTCCGGTTGGATTTCAACATAACGTGGTTACAAGTGTCTGTCGTTGCGCAAGCGCAATAAGCGCCTTATTTAGGCAGATCATCAGCAATACTGACGAGGCGATGCGGGGCGCAAATCACCACTTGCGTGCGGGTCGAGGCGACGATGCCATCCTGTTCCCAACGGCTGAGCGTGCGGCTCACGGTATACAGCGTGGTGCCGCTCATCTCGGCGAGATCCTGGCGTGAGAGCGGTAGATCGATCAACACGCCATCAGGCACCCGCCGTCCAACCTGGTTGGCCAGGCGCAAGAGCGTGCGCGCCAGACGGCGCTCGACGCGCTCGACGTTCCGCTCAAGGTATTGCTGCTGCAACTCAATAAAACGCCCGCTCACCAGGTGGAGAGCGCGGACTGCCAGTAATGGATGCCGCTCGATCAGCCCGGTGAGCGTCGGGTGATCCCAGGCGAGCAGTGTGCAGGGGCGCAGCGCGTACGCTGACAGCGGATAGACTGCCTGTGGCAACACGGCGATGATTCCCACCGGCTCAGGCGGCTGAACGATCCGCAGAATGACCTGTTCGCCGGTCGCAGCGAGTTTGCTCAGGCGCACCTGCCCCTGTGCCAGGACGTAGCACGCGTTGGCGGGTTCGTCCTCACTGAAGAGGTAGGCGTGCGCAGCGATACTATGCGTCGTTGTGGCGACGCACAGCTCTTCACGCGCAGCAGCAGTTAGCCCGGCGCAGAGCGGGCAGGCGGCGAGGATATGTTGGCGTTCACTCAGCGATACCATCTACATCCAACTCCGAAACAAGCAGAATGCGCGCAAGCTTCACGAGAAAGCTTGAGCCGCCGTCTTCCAACGCCTTGTCTATCGGCCCCCGGCCATCGGCTGGTGTTCCGCCATCCACGCCGGGAGGCCGCCATCCAACAAGCGCGCATCGAAACCGGAGCGGCGCAACAGTGCGGCGGCCTGCTCCCCACGCGAGTTGCCAGGATGCTGCATCGTACAATAGGTAATGATCGGGCGATCCGGCGGCAGTTTCGCCATGCGCTGCTCCAATTCGGCGGCAGGAATATGCTGCGCACCGGGTACATGCCCGGCGGCGAATTCGGCGGCGCTGCGCACGTCGATCACCAGCGACCGATAGCTGGTTGTCAGCAGACCGCGTAGCGCGGCGACAGTGATAACGGTAGGCGGTGGTTCCATCTACGTCTCGTCGTACTCATCGGGTGTTTCTGCTAATCCGTAGGCAATGCAGAGCGGCACGCCGGTGCGTGGATCGGGCACGACATCGGCTTCAACATTGAAGACAGCGCGCAGCAACGCGGGCGTCACAATGTCTGCGGGCGGGCCGGATGCCGCCACGGCCCCCGCTTTCAGCGCGACGACGTGGCTGGCGTGGCGCGTGGCGTGGTTCAAGTCGTGCACGACCATTACAATCGTGCGCCCCTGAGCACGATTCAGCCGCTCCAACAACTGCAACACCTCGATCTGGTGCGAGAGATCGAGAAAGGTGGTCGGCTCATCGAGCAGAATCACCGCCGTCTCCTGGGCCAGGGTCATTGCAATCCAGGCGCGCTGGCGTTGCCCGCCCGACAGCGCATCCACCGGTCGATCCGCGAACTCCAGCATCCCCGTCAGCGCGAGCGCCTTGTTCACAGCGCTCTCATCATCGGCGGCCCACTGCTGGAACCATGACTGATGCGGGTAGCGGCCCTGCGCCACCAGTTCGCGCACCGTGAGCCCTTCCGGCGCAACCGGGCTCTGCGGCAGAATGCCGAGTTGCTTCGCCAGTTCCCGCGTCGGCAGGTGATGGATCGCCTTGCCGTCGAGGTAGGCCGCGCCGCCCCTGGGCGCCAGCAGGCGCGCCAGGCCGCGCAGCAGCGTACTTTTGCCGCAGCCGTTCGGCCCGACCAGCGCGGTAATCTGCCCACTCGGGATCGTCACATCCATCCCGTCGATAATCGTCGCCTGGTCGTACGCCAGGGTGAGGTTCTGAGTCGTGAGTGTGCTCATAATCTTTCTAAGCAGGTGACTGGGTGACGAATTTTATTACCGTCAGGTGTCACCGTGTCATCCCCGCCGCGTGCGCCACAACAGGTAGATAAAGAACGGCGCGCCGACAACGGCGGTGACGAGGCCGACCGGCAGTTCGATCGGTGCAAAAATGGTGCGGCCTACCAGATCGGCGGCGACAACAATCAGCGCCCCGATCACGCCAGCTGTGAACAAGAGGCCATTATGATCGGGGCCGACGAGGCGGCGGGCGATATGGGGCGCCATCAACCCGACAAACCCGATCGTCCCGGCAGCGGCCACCGTCGCAGCAGCAAGCGCGACTGCCGTAAGCAAGAGTAAACCGCGCCGCCGTGCCACCGGGCTGCCCAGGCCGCGCGCCACGTCTTCGCCCAGGTTAAGTGCATTCAGGTCGCGGGCCAGCAGTAGCGCCAGCGGCACGAACACGACGATCCAGGGCACAAGCGGCCAGAACTCTGTCCACGAGCGGCCATACACGCTGCCGGTGAGCCAGATCAGCGCACGTTGCACGTCGTAGATGTCGCCGAAGGTGATTATAAGGGTCGTCAGCGCGCCGCAGATCGCACCCAGGCCGATGCCGACGAGAATTAAGCGAATCGGCGAGTCGCCGCCGCGCCAGGCGAGCAGGTAGATCAGCGCGGCAATCGTTACCGCGCCGCCAAATGCCGCCAGCGGGATGATCCCGGCAGGCACATTACGCACCACGACGATGAGCGTCACCGCGACCAACCCGGCCCCAGCGCTGATGCCCAGGATGCCCGGATCAGCGAGCGGGTTGCGCGTGAGACCCTGCATAATTGCGCCCGACACGCCTAACGCCAGGCCAACCAGCGCGGCGACGAGCATGCGCGGCAGGCGCAGCGTATTGACGATAAACGAGTAGTCCTCATTGCCGGTCGGCAGGCCCAGCACCGTCCGCACTACATCGAGCGGTGGCACCGGATATTCGCCCACGCCAATATTGACCACCATCGCCGCCAGCGTCGCCAGCAGCGCCAGCGCCAGCACCGGCGGCACGCGCCGATCAACGCGCAGCGAGAGCAGCCGCGTACGCAGCGTGATCCAGGGATACGCTGCACGTGAAGACGGCGCGATTTCAGCGCTCATGCAGCCTCCTGTGCAAGCGATTCCGCCTGCCTTGCGTGTTCCTCGGCCAGGTAGGTCAGCAGCCGCTCACGGCGATCGTCTTGCGTCCGCTTCGGGCAGGTGCTGCAAAAATCGCCGCCTGCGGTTTTGTACCAGTAGCAACAGGTCGCCCGGTCGAGAAAGACCTGGCTGCGCTCGTGGTAGGCCAGTTCGATCAGGCCGATCTGCCGACTAAACAGCGGCGAGGCGGGCGTGCGGATCAGAGCGGCGAGTTCGGATTCGATCTGCGCCGCCGTCGTGGTTGGAACGGATTTTTGCATCAGCCAGACCAATGTACTGGCACAGCTATCGGCCACGTTCAGCCACAGGCCGCGCGGCTTGCAGCCGCAGTGCGCGCTCAGATCAGCGATAACGCCGCCCAGGTGCGCTTCAAGGCCCGTACGCAACCATGTGCGTAACGCCTCCAGGTCGGCAACACTCGTCGCATCCGGGTGATCCGCCGCAGGGTCGCCAGGCAGCGCGGCGAAGCGTCCGCTGCCCAAAGCCAGCGCTTCGGCCTCATGTTCGGCGGAGTACCGGGTACGAATGTTTGCAACGCTCAGATCCGGCACGCGCCGATCCACGAGGTAGCACGCGCTCGCCGTGCTGATCAGCGGCCACTGATAGCTTTGCAGAATCGCACTCGCCGTGATCGTCGGCGCCGTCGTGCGTAAGCGCGCCTGGGTGTACACCACCAGGCCGGCGAGGCGCGCCGACCCCGACGCAAGATCGGCGGCGGCGAACCCCGCTATACCACTGGGCGTACCGAGCTCCGGCTTCAGATATTCGTTTAACTGGCGCACTCTGTCCAGCGTCTGTGCAAGTGGATGATGAGCCATAGATACTCCTTCGTTCCAAACAAGGTGACCGGGTGCCATATGTTATTGCCGTTAGGTATCACCGTGTCACCTTTTCACAGCTTCACCGTATTACCATGTCACCGCTTCAGTGCCGCAGTGCGCTACCGCTTTACCCGCCAGCGCACCAGGTAGACAAACAACGGCCCGCCGATCAGTGCCGTCATCACGCCGACGGGCAATTCAGTCGGGCGGAGCACCAGCCTGGCGACCACATCGGAGAAGACGAGAAAGGTAGCGCCGAGCAGCGCGGCATACGGCAAGATCCAGCGATAATCCTGCCCGACCAGGAAGCGCACGACGTGCGGAATCACCAGGCCGACGAAGCTGATCGGCCCGGCCACCGCCACCGCGCCGCCGGCGAGGAGCACCGTGGCGACGGCAGTCAGCCCCTTGACCCAGCCGGTGCGCTGGCCGAGGCCTTTGGCAATGTCGTCGCCGAGCGAGATGGTGGTAATCTGGCGGCCCAAGGCCAGGGCCAAGATCAACCCTACGAGCAGGTACGGCGCCACCTGGATGAGCAGGTTCAAGTCGCGCCCGGCCACGCTGCCGGCCAGCCAGAAGCGTACTTCTTCGAGCGTGCGCTGGTTGAGGATCAGCACGCCGGTGGTGAACGAACTGAGCAGCGCGGTGAGCGCAGCCCCGGCGATCGTGAGCTTGAGTGGGGTCGGCCCGCCGCGCCCGAGCGAGCCGAGCGCATAGACGGCGATCGCCGTGATCGCCGCCCCGGCGAAGGCGAACAGCGCGTACAGGTACAGTGAGCTGATCTTCAAAAAGAAGACCGCGCCCACGACGCCGAGCGCCGCGCCGGTGTTGATGCCGAGAATGCCCGGATCGGCCAGCGGATTGCGGGTGAGTCCTTGCATTAGCGCGCCCGCCACCGCCAGCGATGCACCGACCAGGGCCGCCACGGCAGCGCGTGGGATGCGCAGGGTGCGGATAATCAGGTGCTCGGTGCTGGTCGCGTCAAAGGCCACCAGTGCTGCCAATACGTCAGTGGGCGCGATATCGGCTGCGCCGAAAGCAATACTGCTCATCATGGCCAGGCCAAGCAGCCCGGCGCAGAGCGGCAAGCCGAGCAGCAGCACAATGCGCGAGCGCGCGATGCGCAGCGCGCGGGAGGGGGCGGATCGGGTGGTGATGGTGGTCATTGCGTCCCTTGCTCTTGCGTCAGCACCTGCTCCAGGAGATCGACGAAGATCGGGATGAGCATCACGGTGAAGTAGTACACATCGTTGCCGTCGCGTGGATACAGAAAGATGCCGCCTTGTGCAGCAGGTAGCGCACGTGTGATGGGATTATCCAAAAACTGCTGAACTCCTTCCGGTACGGCCTGGTTCGGGTCAACATAGCGGAACGAGTCTACGAGCAGCAATAGAAAGTCACCTTGGGCCTCGGTTGTCAACCCTTCGAGGGAGACCTTTTCGCCATAGATGTTGCCCGTCCTGGTGAGCGGAGCAAATCCCAGTTCGACCATCAACTGCCCAATGGCGGAGTCGCTGGTCATCACCGTGAATTCGGCCCCTGTTGAGGTATAAATGATGGACGGAGTTTGGCCCGCACGTTCAGCAAGCCGCTCGCGAAAATTGGCAAAGCGCCGATCGAGATCGTCAATAACTGCCTCGACCTCCGCATCCTTGAAGAGGATGGCGCCGATCTGACGCGCCACATCGCGCCAGGGCTTACTCGATTCGATGAAGACCGTCGGCGCGATCTCGGCCATGCGCTGCTGGTATTCTTCGTTGCCCCAGCCGGTCAGGATCAGGTTGGGATTGGCTGCTGCAAGCGCCTCCAGGTTTGGCCCCTCGGTGTAGCGAATCAGGTCGACGCCTGCGGCAGCGGCTTGATCGGGACGCAGTTGGGCATCACCATAGATTTCAATCGAGGTCGGAACGATGCCAACCGCGAGAGCAGTGTCGAGATCTGGCCCAGCGCCGACATGCAAGCGCTTCGGCGGTCCGTTCACCTCGTAGGTGTTGCCCAGAACGCCCTGAATACTGCGACGTGCTGCCGTGGATGGCGTCGCTGTAGGCGCGGCGGCTTCCTCTTGTAGGCCGCAGCCGGCGATCATGCCAAGCGCCAGCCCGCCCGCGCCAATTAGGAAGCGCCGGCGGGTGATCAGCCGCTCGGCCAGTTCGATCCGCTCGATGGCGCTAAGCTGCTGCGAGCCGTTGGCCTGGAGCCAGGCGGCGAGTTCGAGCAGATCGTCGGTGGCGGGCGCGCGGCTGGCGAGCGTTTCGAGGGCGCGGGTGTCAGTCGTCAGCGTGCGTGTGTTTACAATAGTGTTTCGTTGCATGGCCACTTTCCTTCTTGCTATGCTCACTTCAAACATCCGATAGAGCGAATCGAGAAACGTTCAAACGCCTCTACAGCGTGGTATCATGCGTGTCTGTACTGAAAGGAGCCGCATGATGGAACTGCCCTTTCCTGGTATGGATTCGTACCTTGAACAGCCTGGTTTGTGGCCGGATGTGCATACACGGCTGATCACCGCAAGCTGCGACGCCATTCAGGCACAGTTAAACCCGAACTATGTTGCCGTCATTACACCGTACGTCACGCTCGAAAGCATCGAGATTGCACCCTCGCGCCAGGCCTTCATCCCCGACATCGGCGTGCTGCGCGATGATGCTCCCGACGCCGGTGAGGCGGCCGTCGCCATTGCGTCCGCCCCGCTGACCCTGCCCGTGCAGATCGATATTCCCACCCGCTATGCCCGGATCGAAATTCGCAGCGTGCTGCAGCAGACGCTGATTACCTCGATCGAATTGTTGTCGCCCGCCAACAAACGGCCCGGTGTCGATGGAGCCGACGCCTACGAAAAGAAGCGTCAGGAAATCTTTCAGAGTGGCGTCCATCTGCTCGAAATCGATCTGCTGCGCGGCGGGGTGCGCCCGCGCCTGGCGCGACCACTGCCCCCCGCCGCTTACGTCGTCTACCTCAGCCGCTCCTACCGCCGTCCGATGGTCGATATCTGGCCGATCGCGCTCGCCGATCCACTGCCGATTGTGCCCGTTCCGCTCACCTACCCCGACGCCGATGTAGCGCTCGACCTGGGCGGAGTGCTGCGGCAGGTCTACCGCAACGCCCGCTACGAACGGCTGGCAGATTTCCGCACCGCGCCGCCCGCGCCTGAGCTCGCCCCCGAAGAAGCCGCCTGGCTCGATGCCCACCTGCGCGAACAGGGGTTGCGCTGAGGCGCATCAGCGAAAGTCACCCGAGGTGTCGATCGCGCGTCCGGCAAACAGCCGTTCAATTTCGTCGAGCACCGCGTGAAGCGTTTGCACATTGGCAAAGTTCCAAAGCGATGAGCGGGTAGAAAAAACCTGATCGCGTGCGCCGGCAAACGTGCCCTGGAGCACATTCAGCACCGCCGGGTCAGGTTGCGCGTTTGTTTCGCACAGGAAGATCACATCGGCGTCAAAAGTTGGCAACAACTCCAGGCTTACCGTCCCGGCAAATTGGGGATGCTCGGGATCAGTGCCAAGGGTCTTCGATTGGTGCGTACCCAGATCCGTCAGCGCTTTGTAGCCGGGGAGCATGGGGCCATCAAAGATGACGTAGACATCACGCTCGTAGGCGTCCATCCGCACCCACTGCAGATGTGGCCAGAGGTCAGGATAGTTTGCTTTCAGCGTGCTGATCCGTTGCTCATAGACTGCAACGCGCTCATCGAACCAGGCGTTTTCCGTCGTTCCGAGCAGCGTGAGCAGGGAGCGTTGCCACGTGATCAGGTCAGGCTCCTCCCGATAGTCAATCAGCACCGTTGGGGCGATCTGGGAATAGATGTCGTAGGTGTCGGTCTCCCACCATCCGCCGACAATCAAGTCGGGGTTGAGGCTGGCGATTTTCTCCAGGTTCGGGCCGCTCTCACTGCCGATAAAGGTCGCCTGCTCGATCGTGGCGGCGCTTTCTGGGTCGATTGCGCGAATGGCATCGATCCACTCGGGTTGTGCATCGGTGCCAATAAGCTTGCCGCCCAGTTGAACGATTGGCCATGCCCAGGCATAGGTATACGTTGCGACAATCCGTTGCGGCTGGGCGGGAATTTCGGTCTCGCCTGCGCCATGTTTGAACAGACGCGTCGCCGCCACCGTCGCCGTCGGCGTACTTGCGCTCGGCGCCCCGCAGCCGGCCAAGACCAGCGCCCCCGCGCCAATCAGGAAGCGCCGGCGCGTGATCAGCCGCTCGGCCAGTTCGATCCGTTCGATCGGGTTGAGGTGAGATGCGCCGTGGGCGACGAGCCAATCAGCCAGTTCCAGCAGGTCGTCAGTCGCGGGCGCGCGGCGGGCAAGCGTGTCGAGGGTGCGGGTGTCGGGCGTGGTTCGGGTCACGTCGATCATGGTCATTCTTCCTTTCTTTGGCGCGCCTTGAGCAGAACGGTTGCGCCTGTTTTGCATGGATAGCGGGCACTGAGAGACGTTTGTCGGCCTGAGCCCTGGCCCCCGACCCCTGATCTCCGCCCCGATCACGCATGCACGTCGTATTGGCGTTCGTACAGGCGTTGGTAGAGCCCGCGACCGGCGACGATCTCCTGGTGCGTGCCCCGCTCGACGATCTGCCCGCCCTCCAGCACGAGGATCTGGTCGGCTGAGCGAATGGTCGAGAGCCGATGGGCGATCACAATGCAGGTGCGCCCCTGCCGCAGCCGGGTTAACGCTTCCTGAATGGCGTGCTCGGTCGCCGCGTCCACCGCCGAGGTCGCCTCATCGAGGATCAGGATCGGCGCGTCCTTGAGCAGCGCCCGCGCGATGCTCAAGCGTTGTTTTTGCCCGCCCGAGAGCTTCACGCCCCGCTCGCCCACCAGCGTGCCGTAGCCCTGCGGCAGCGCAACGATGAAGTCGTGGGCGTTGGCGGCTCTGGCCGCCGCTTCAATCTCGGCATCGCTCGCCTCAGGCTTGCTGAAGCGGATGTTTTCGCGCACGCTGCCGTTAAACAAAAACACATCCTGCAGCACCACGCTGATATTGCGCCGCAACGCATCCAGCTGGATTTCGCGCGCATCGTGGCCGTCGATCAGCACCCGGCCGCGCTGGGGATCGTAGAAGCGCGCCACCAACCCCACAACGGTACTCTTCCCGGCGCCGGTCGGCCCCACCAGCGCGACGGTTTGGCCCGGTTCAGCGGTGAAGCTGATCGCGTGCAACACGGCAATATCCGACTGGTACGCAAAGGCGACGCGTTCAAAGCGGATCTGCCCCGCCACGCGCGCGGGGTTCAGGCCATCAGTCGGGTCGAGCACCTCCGGTTCCGTGCGCAGCACCTCGCTGATGCGCCCCAGGCTGGTACGGGCGCGCTGGAACGCCTCGTTCACGCCGACGAGCGACCAGAGCGGTTGGTAGAAGGCGGTCAGGTAGAGCACAAAGGCGACCAGATTTTCCAGCGCCAGTTGCCCGGCCAGGACCCGTTGACCACCGAACCAGACCACCAGCACAATGCTCAAGCCGGTGGCGCTCTCGACCACCGGGTAGAGCGCGGCGTCGAGTTTACGGGCGTAGATCTGTTCGCGCGCCAGCAGGCGTGAGAGCAGATGAACCCGATGCGACTCGTGGCGCTCGCGCCCGAAAATCTGGATCTCACGCATGCCGGCGACGTTGTCTTGCACCAGGGCGCTCAGTTCGCCGGTGCGCTCGCCTTCGGCGTCGAAAGCGGGCATAATCCGCCGCCCGATCCACCAGATACCAATCAGGGCGAAAGGCAAGGGGAACAGCGCCCAGAGCATCAGGCCGCGATCCAGCGTGAAGAAAATGACAATGATGCCGATAGCAAGCAAGGCGCTGACGACGAAATCGTAGACGACGTCGGCCACCAGGGGCTCGATGTTGTCGGTGTCCTTGATCACGCGGCTGACGATCTCGCCCGACTGACGCTGGGTATAGTAGCCGGGCGAGAAGCGCTGAAGCTGGTGGTACAGCGCAGTGCGCATGTCGTGGCAGACATTCCAGGCCACCACGTGCGCCAGGTGCGTGGTGAAGAACTGGCCGACGCTCCGCGCCCCATAGGTGACCAGCAGCAGGGCGGCGAGGCCGATGAGGCCACGCAGCGTTTCAGCCTGAGTGCTCTCCGTGCTAAGCAGGGCGACGAGCGAGCGGATGAGCCAGGGGGCGAGCAAACCGGCGCCGGTGGTAGCCAGAATGCTGAGCAGCACCAGCAGCATCGTGCTGCGATGCGGGCGGAGGAAGGGCCGTAGAGTGAACAGTTCGCGCATAAAAAAATACCTGCGTGACGATGATCAATACAAATGAACCGCGTTAGCCTGTTTCACGGGGCGAGCGCAGCGACCGCTTGAATAAACGGCAGCACTGTGTCTAAGTTCTTTGGGCTGAGGATGGCCGAAGCCTGGGCGATTGGCCCCTGCTCAAGCCGAAACACGCGCCCGGACTGGACAGCAGGCAGAATGTTAAAGAGCGGATTTGCCTCTAACGCATCGGCTGCCTCGGCAGAGAACGCAGTGATAACGATCACATCAGCCGCTTGCAACAGATCGAGGCGCTCGGCTGAGATCGGGCGGTTGAAGCCGGACGCATCCTTGTCCAAGGCAGCGATCTCATCGACAAGGTGAAACCCAGCGCGCAACAACAGCCCAATCGGCTGGTCATTCGCCGAGCCTGCAACATAGGCAGTGCCATCAGCATAGGGGCAGATGGTGGCGATCGTTGGGCTGCCAGCCACAAGGCCATCGAGCGCCGCAGCGATCTGCGCGTCGAAGTCGGCGAGCACCTGTTCGGCCCGCTCCTCGAGCCCGAACACTTCCCCAAGCAGCCGTACGGCGTCGGGAAACTTGAAGGGCACCTGAATGGTTGGCGCAAGGGCACGTAGGCCGGAACCACCGGACTCGACCCAGTAGGCCATACCGACGACCAGATCCGGGTTGGAGCGAGCGATAGCTTCAACACTGACGCCATCATCAGCGGGGATGCGCTCAGGAGCAGCGCTGAGCGTGGCGAGTGCCGCCTTTTGCCACGGCCAGAGGCCAGGTTCTTCACCGGTGTAGGTATCAAAGAATGAGCGCACACCAACGAGAACCGGTGCCACCCCTAAGGCAAGATGCGCTTCAAAGCTGGTCGACGGGTCAGTCACTGCTACCCGTTGTGGACGGGCGGGAATCGTGACGGCAGTTCCCGAGTCGTCGGTGATAATGCGCGGATACCCATCGTTTGCCGGTGTCGCCGTTGGCGCGGCGGCCTGCTCCCCCGGCCCGCACCCCGTGATCACGCCCAACCCAAGCGCTCCCGCCCCAATGGGGAAGCGGCGGCGGGTGATCAGGTGCTCGGCTAACTCGATTGAATCCAGGTCGTGCAGATTGTCCAGATCGGTCGGTCGGAAGCAGTGGACAGACATAGGTTGTCTCCTTTCAGGGGTTCGTTGCGCCGAGGCGGCTCCGCCAAGATTCGTCGCCGGCGTTTCAAATAAAGACGAGTCGATTACGGATCGACCGGCTCAAGGCCTTCCGGCGGGATGGGCGTTGCCGCCGGCTCCGCCCGCCGCCGCAGCACCCAGAGGTTCGGCACCAGCAGCAATGCGCTGACGACGAAAGCCGCCCGCAACGAGCGGTTGCCGACGGCCCCAAGTGGCGGCCCGCCAGCGAGTTGGCCGAACGCATCGCTCTGCCCGCCCAGCGAGAGCACGGTTGCACGCACGCACGCGCAAGTCGTCAATCTGGGCGTTCTGCCAGGTGCTCAGTAACGGGCCGATCAGTCCGCACGCTACACTGAAGCCGAGAAAGGCCATCAGTGCCCCGCCGATCTGCGGCGCTAATCCGTAGGCTAGTAACCCACTACCATCATCGCTGTGAAGGCGAAGACCAGCCGGCGCGTCTGCTGCGGATCGGCGGGGCGTAAGCGGCGGCGCAGGAGTTCAGCCGCACCTATGGCGAGCAGCATCTCGACGCCGCCGAGGGCTGCCAGCAGCACAATCGGCGCGAACGGCGTCAGCGCAGCTAGGTCGAAGGTGGTTACCAGGTGCGCCTGCCAGAGCCGATCCCAGGCATCGCTAAACAGGCCGAAGAAGAACAGCACCCCGAATAGGCGCAGCAGATGGGGGCGGCGCCGCACTACCCGCACGCCATCGCGCAAGGTTGCCGCCATGGTGTGCCAGGTACTGCGCTCATCGGCTACGGCCCGCTGAAAGTTTGTCTCGGGCATTGCCACGAGGCAATAGACAGCGCAGGCGGCGAAGAGCAACCCGCCGCCTACCAGTACCGGCAGGCCGAGCCAGAGGCTGCCGAGCAGGGCACTGCTGGCTAACCCAAAGAGCGCCGCCACCCGTGCCACCTCCTCGCTGCGCAAAAGCGCATCGCCCAGGCGATCCTGGCCAAGCTCATCGGCGAGCCAGGTATCGTACGCGCCCCTCAAGCAGGTTACGCCCACGCCCCAGATCACCGCGCTGAACACAGCCACGGGGACGGTCGGCACGGCGACTTGCAGCAGGTAGGCCACAGCGGTCAGCGCAAAGCCGATGATGATCGGCAAACGGCGGCTGATGAGGTCGGCGATCACGCCGGTGGGCACCTCGCAAAGCAGGATTGTGATCTCCAGCACCGAGCCGACCAGCACCAGTTGGAGTGGCGACATGCCGACGACCGTAAGCTGAAAGACGGTGAAGCCGGTCCAGATCAAGACGTGAGCGCCATCGGCGAGGAAACTCAACACAAGGTGGCTGCGGTAGGCCGGGTGCGCCATATACTCGCTTTCAATTGAGCGGATGCTGCTGCCGGGCGATAAAGCGCAGCGGAATATACAGACGGCTCAGCGTGCGTTCATTCCCGGCGTGAAAGGCGGAGCTGATCAGCACCTAGTGCGCGGTGCCGACCATGTCGGCGAACAGCGGGAAGCTCGTCGGGCTAAGCAACAGGCCCGCATCGACAATCCAGATCTGAACTGCGGCGTCCACCGCGCGTTCAATGCAGATCCCGCACGCATGACAGCGCGCACATCCGGCATCGTTGCGCCACGCCGCCACCGCCTCGGCAAAGATGCGAAAATCGTCGGTGTGAAACTGGATGCGCATGCGGCTCCAGATCAGCCAGATCCACCCCTCACGATCGCTGGCGACACAGTGCTGCTCCGTTGCGCGGGCCAGAATGATGCTGCCATCGCTCATCGTGCCGCCCCTTCGCTCGATACAGCGACGCTGTTATACCAATTACTATTGACGATACCGCATTAGCTTGGTAGACTAAAGCTACCTGTTTTCGTATGGGAAGGGAGCGGAGCCATGAACCGGGCGGTACCGACGATTACCGAATCAGCGGAAGACGTGAAACGCTTGTTGAAAGC
>JBBRUG010000134.1:0-14926 GCA_038247995.1 Chloroflexales bacterium
CTCGTCAGCGCCTTTTTTCTGAGCATTGCGCTGCGCGGGTTGAACCTGAGCCAATTCTTGGTCACGCTGCGCGAGGCAAACTACTGGTGGCTCCTCCCTGGTATTGGCGTCTACTTTATTGGGGTCTGGATTCGCACCTGGCGTTGGCGCTCGATGCTCAACCATATTGCGCCCATTCCGCTGCGGCGCCTCTTTCCCGTCGTTGTGATCGGTTATATGGGTAACAACGTTTACCCGGCGCGCGCCGGCGAGGTGCTGCGTAGTTATGTGCTGCGCCGCAACGAGGGCATTGCGATGAGCGCATCGCTGGCCACCGTCGTGCTGGAACGGCTCTTCGACGGCCTGGTGATGCTGCTGTTTGTCTTTGCGACGCTGCCCTTCGCCCCGCTGCCTGCAGCCTATCGCGGGCTGGTATTCGGCTTCAGCGGCCTGTTTGGGCTGGCGTTACTGATCTTCTTTGTGATTGCAGCGCGTCCCGAGCGCATGAGCAAGTTGTACACGCTCGCCGTGGACCGGCTACTGCCGGTAAACTTGCGCCCGCGTGTTCACGGCCTCTTTGATCGCTTTATTGTCGGCCTGCAATCACTGCGCAGCCCGCGCGAAATGGCGACGATTTTTCTTACTTCCACGCTGATCTGGCTGGTTGAGACGCTGAAGTACTGGTTTGTGATGCACGCCTTTAACTTTGAGGTGGGCTTCCCCGTGCTGATGCTGATGACTGCCGTGGTCAATCTGTTCACGACGATCCCCTCGACACCCGGTTATGTCGGCACGTTCCATTACCCCGGCATCGCCATTCTGACCCAGTTCGGCGTCGATCAGGCGATCGCCACCGGCTATACGGTTGTGCTGCATGCTGCGCTCTGGCTGCCGATCACGGTACTTGGCGCGTGGTTTATGTTGCGCCAAAGCATCGGCTGGAAAGACATGGAGCGCGCCGCCGAACTGAAGGCGCAGCAAGCAACCGAAGAAACCACGCCGCCCACCGCCAGTTCGGTCGAGTCTGATGATGTGGCCCCAGGAGTACCTTCGTGAGGATTGCAATTGTTGGCGCAGGCGTGGCCGGGCTTAGCGCGGCCCACGACTTGGCGTATGCTGGTCGGCAGGTGACGGTTTTTGAGACGGCCGCCAATCCTGGCGGCCTGGCTTCGGGTTTTCGTGATGCGCGCTGGGAATGGCCGTTGGAGCGGTTTTACCACCATATTTTCGAGACCGACACAGCGATCCTGGATCTGGCGCGAACGATCGGCGCAAGCGATCAGGTTTTTTTCCGTAGCCCCGTCACCTCCCAGTGGTGGCGTGGGCAAGGTTACGCGCTCGACGGCGCGCTACCGGTGCTGCGCTTCCCCGGCTTGCCGCCACTCGACAGGCTGCGGTTTGGCCTGGCGGCGTTTTATCTTAAATATGTCAGCAACAACTGGCAGGCGCTCGAACGCACAACGGCGGCGAAGTGGACTTCGCGCTGGGCCGGGCGCAATGCCTATGCCACGATCTGGCGGCCACTGCTGGAAGGCAAATTCGGCGCCCACGCCGACGAAGTGAATATGGCCTGGCTCTGGGCGCGGATGCGAGCGCGTAGTTTTAAGCTAGGTTATTTCCAGGGCGGCTTCCAGGGGTTCAGCGATGTGCTGCTGGCCGCCGTACGCCGCCTGGGCGCCGAGGTGCGCCTCAGTACGCCAATCCAGTCGATCCGACGCCTTGAACAGGGCGGTTGGGAAGTCCAGGCGCCGGGGCGACCGGTAGAAACCTTCGACCAACTGCTCGTCACCGGATCGCCGCAATTGCTGAGTAAACTTGCACCGCAATTGCCCAGCACGTACCTCGGGCAACTGGCCAAGTTGCGCTCGATGGGCGCCGTGGTGCTGACACTTGCGCTCACGCAGCCGCTGACCAACGGGCTGTACTGGGTCAATATGCCCAAAGACGAATTCCCGTACCTGGCGCTGGTCGAACACACGAATTTTGTTGATCGTACGCATTACGGCGGCGATCACCTGGTGTATTTGGGCGACTATCTCGAACCCACGCACGAGTATTTCCGGCTCAGCCAGGAGGAGTTGCTGGTACGCTTTCTGCCCAGCCTACAGAAAGTCAACCCGCGCTTCGATCCGAGTTGGGTGCGTGCAAGTTGGCTGCATCGCGAAGCATACGCGCAGCCGATTGTGCCGGTAGGCCACAGCGCGAATATTCCGCCGCTGCGTACGCCGTTGCCGGGGCTCTTCTGGGCGAGTATGAGCCAGGTTTACCCGTGGGATCGCGGCACCAACTTCGCCGTCGAGATCGGCCAGCGGGTTGCGGGAGAGATGCTTGCTTTGTGAGGAGGCAGGCAGCAGGACACAGGTATCAGGTAGTAGGACGCAGAACTGGCGCAAATACACCTATGGTTTGTTGTGTATTGTGTGTTCCGATGCGCGGATACGCAACCCGCAATCTGCAATACCCTGGGTAAACTTCGACCGAATTGTACGCTGCTCAATTACTCTAATGCTCTTCATCCCAAATCGACGTGGTACAATACAAGGCATAGCTGACGCTAAATAATGGTGTATAGATCATGACAGCGACGCTGATTCGGGTTATCGTAGCAGGAGTCGTAGCTGTGCTCTTGCTTGTGCAGGCTACGCGGGCGGCAAGCCTCTGGCGGCGGCGCGCATTTGGGCTTGGGAGCGCAGGCTTTGGGTTGATCGCGGTGAGTAATGTGATTGCCGGCCCCGGCACCGAATTATTCACCTTTATGCTGATCGGCCTGGGCGCATTGGCGATTATTGGCGCGCTCGTGAGCCTCTGGCGCGCCTACAATGCCGGCGAACTGAGCGAGCAGATCACGCGCGCCCGCGATGCGCTCGATGAGGCGCGAACGGAAAAGCGGGAGCGGTGATCCGGTGATACCTGACGACGCTCACTCATTTACCTTGGCCCTGGGCCAACGCACGCGACTGAAATCTGGAAACACGGATATGAATCCAAACCTTGAAGCGATCGGGCAGCGGGCGCGGGCGGCGGCACGCAAGCTTGCCGTACTCAGCCGAGCGCAGAAGGATGCGGCGCTGCACGCGATCGCCGCTGCATTACAGGCGAACGCCACGCCAATCCTGGCGGCAAATGCCGTCGATCGCGCGGCGGCGCGGGCGGCGGGCACGGCAGACGCTTTGCTCGACCGTATGCTGCTTACACCGGCGCGCCTGGAGGCGATCGCCGCCGATACCCGTGCTGTCGCCGATCTGCCCGACCCGGTGGGCGCGATCTTCGACGCGACGGAACTACCGAACGGCCTGCGCCTGCACAAGCAGCGCGTGCCGATCGGCGTACTCGGCATCATCTACGAAGCCCGCCCGAATGTCACCGTCGATATTGCGGCGTTGAGCCTGAAATCGGGTAATGCCGCCATCCTGCGCGGCGGCAGCGACATCGCGCAGAGCTGTGCGGCGCTGACGGAGGCGCTTGGTGGGGCGCTGGCCCAGGTTGGGCTGCCTGCCGACGCGATCCAGAGTGTGACCGACCCGGATCGGGAGTTGGTGCGCGAACTGCTGCGCCTCGACCGCTATGTGGATCTGATCATCCCCCGCGGCGGCGCCGGTTTGCATCGCTTCTGTGTCGAGAATGCCACCGTGCCGGTGATCACGGGCGGAATCGGGGTGGTGCATATGTTCGTCGATGCAACCGCCGACCTCGAACGGGCTGTGCCGCTGATCCACAATGCTAAGGTGCAGCGCCCAAGTGTTTGCAACGCCCTCGACACGTTGTTGATCCACCCGGCGGTGGCGCCGGCGCTCTTGCCGCAACTGGCCGCAAGTCTGTGCCCCGCCGGAGTTGAACTGCGCTGCGACCCGGCGAGTCTGGCGATTCTGGCCGATGCCGGCGATCAGGGTTGGCCCATCGGACCGGCCGGGCCGGAAGATTTCGGCACCGAGTTTCTGGGCCTCATCCTCTCGATCAAGGTCGTGCCGGATCTTGATGCGGCAATCAACTTTATTGCCGAGCATAGTTCGGGCCACACCGAGGCGATCCTCACCGGCGATGCGGCGGCGGCGGCGCGCTTTACTCAGGAGGTAGATGCCAGCGCGGTTTTTGTGAATGCCAGTACACGCTTCAACGATGGCGGGCAGTTCGGCCTGGGCGCCGAGGTGGCGGTAAGCACCCAGAAACTGCACGCCCGCGGCCCGATGGGCCTGCAAGAGTTGACGACCTATAAATGGATCGGCGTCGGCGATTACGCTGCGCGCCGTTAACACTACTCAGGGTGGTATGACCTACGCGCTCCGACTGGCCTATCTGTACCCCGATCACATGAATGTGTACGGCGATCGGGGCAATGTGATCGCGCTTGCCCAGCGCTGCGCCTGGCGCAGTATTCCGCTGGAGGTGATCCCGATCCAACCCGGCGATGCGGTTGATTGGACGACGTTCGATCTCGCATTTTTTGGCGGCGGGCAAGACAGCGGCCAGGCGCTGATCGCCGCCGATCTGCTCGAACGTCATGGGCCGCAATTGCGCGCCGCGATCGATGACGGGCTGGTATTACTGGCGATCTGCGGCGGATACCAGTTACTCGGCCACTACTTTCTGACCCACACCGGTGAACGCTTGCTGGGCCTCGGCGCGCTTGATGTCCATACCGTCGGCGGCAAACAACGCCTGATCGGCAACATTGTGGTGGAAGTCGATCTGGCGGCATTGGAGCGCGATCCCGCACCGGCGGCGCCGGTTGCACCACTCCGACGCGCATTTAACCTGGCGAAACCGCGTCTGGCGGCAGACTCCGCAGCCACAACGATCCGGCTCGTCGGCTTTGAGAACCATTCGGGGCGAACATACCACGGAGCGGGCGTGCGTCCCTTCGGACGGGTGCTGGTTGGCCACGGCGACAATAGCGACGACCGCGCCGGCGGGGCTGTTTACCACAACACAATCGGCTGTTATCTCCACGGATCGCTGTTGCCAAAGAACCCGCAACTCACCGATTATTTGATCCACCAAGCACTGTGCCGCCGCTTTGGTGCAACTACTCACTTGCCCGACCTGGAAGCGACGCTGGAATTACGCGCTCAGCAAACGCTGGTCGAACGCTTCCTAACTACGGCACGCCGGAAGTAGGACGAGAGAGCGATCGAGCGGAGAGCGGAGAGCGGAGAGCGATAGAGCGGAGAGCGGCGGATGAACATGGAACGAACAATTATCCAGGGGGCCGCCGATGCGACACCTGAAGAAGTTGCCGCCGCGCTGGTGGCAATAAGTTTACTACTTGCCGAGGCTGAGCAGGGCGTTGCTGAGGCGCCTGAAGCGGTCCAACCCGGTTGGACGGCGGCGGCACGCCTAACGACGCAGGGGTTGCTGCCCTGGCGATCACCTACAGCGGCACGGTGGGGCACGATCGAGCGCATCCGGCGCGCCGGTCGGGGTGGCAGTGGGATCACCGGAATCTGAGCGACGAAAGCGATAGTTATGCGTTTGACCTATAGCGATTATCTTGAACTGCCCGCAGCCCTCACCGATGTGGTGCCCCTTTTGCGTGACCAGACGCTCTGGACCCAACTCCCGACCGGTGCAACCCAACCCGGCACATTCTGGCACTATGCCGGTGAATTGTATGCTGTAACAACTACCTTGCCGCCCGATGCTGCGCGTCCGCATTTCCGCTGGCTAGCGCATCCGGTTGGGGGCGTTGGGCCACAACTTGAAATCAACGTGACCCTGAGCGATGCAGTTGTTTCCAGCCACGCGCTGATTACGTTGATTCTTACGTCACCTGGTATCGCGCTACCCTGGCAACGGTTCGGCCTACGCCGCATGATCCGCCGAACAGTTCGCGCCTGCGTCGAGCATGTGCGCGCAGTGTTACGCGAACGCGCCACTGTGGTAGTAGAGCACATGGCCGTTGCAGTGCCCGTTGCAGTAGGCGCGCCTGACCTGCCGGACGCACCCGGCGCCAGCGAAGTACAGCCCCTAACTACGCCTAATCAGGCGGAACTCGTTGAACACTTGCAGGCGCGGTACCCTCAGACGGTGAGCCATTTTCTGGCGATGAACGCGCTCGATCATCTTGAACGGGTAGCGCGTCTGGAACAGGGCTGGCAGCGGATCATGGACGGCGCGTATGATCCGGCCATTCACACGATTGATCCGGCCCTACCCGGCGCCGCCGAGTACGACCTGATCTATGCCGGCGGCGGGCTGGGGTTGCTCCACGCGGCCCTGATGGCACAACGTTATGGCCGGCGCGTGCTGGTTTTTGATCGCAGTGAAGTAGGATGCGCCCATCGCGAGTGGAATATTAGCCGCGAAGAATTGCACACGCTGGTTGAACTGGAATTGTTGAGTTGGGATGAGCTCGACAGCGTGGTAATGCGCGAATATCGCGACGGTCTGGTGCGTTTTTATAACGGCCCGCACAGCGATGTACCGCCCTCCGAGCTCTGGCTGCCGGATGTGTTGAATGTGGCGCTCGACGCCGGCGCGCTATTACAACTGATGCGCCGCAAGCTAGAACAGGCTGGCGGAGCCGTACAGAGTGGGCGTTCGTTCCGCAATATGCGCGTGAATAAAGACGGGCCATTACTGGTTGAAGTGGAACTAGAAAACCTGGCCAGCGGCGCCGTCGAACACTACCGGGCGCGGCTCTTGCTCGACGGGATGGGTAGCACCTCGCCGCTGGCGTTATTGCGCCACGCCGGGCATCCCTTCGCCGGAGTTTGCCCGACCGTCGGCACGGTTGCCGAGGGGTTTGCCCAGGGGCCGGGCCTGGATGAGTATAATCCCACGCTAGGCGACATTCTGGTGAGCGTTGCCGACGCGCAAGACAACGAACAGCTCATGTGGGAAGGCTTTCCGGGGCGCGGCGATGAACTAACGGTGTACCTGTTCTACTACTCGGCGGTGCGCAGCGATCAGCCGGCCGACCGCTACTCATTACTTGATCTCTTTGAGAACTACTTCAACTTGCTGCCCACTTATAAGCGCCCGGGGCCGCACTTCCATCACGTAAAGCCGGTGTATGGTTATATTCCGGCGCGCCACAGCCTCCGCGCCACGGAAGCGTCGCTGCTGCGCGGCGTCCTGCCGGTCGGCGATTCGGCAGCACAGCAAAGCCCGCTGACCTTCTGCGGCTTCGGCTCGCACGTACGCAACCTGGGGCGCACAACCGGCCTGCTCGACGCGGCCTTACGTGAAAATGTTCTGGAGCCAAAACAACTGGAAGTGATTAACGCCTTCCAGACGAATGTGTCGCTCAACTGGGTGTTCAGCCGCTTTATGGAGCCTTGGGATCAGGCCCACGATGTGAACCGGCTGCAAAACATTTTCTATGAAGTGCTGCTGGAGCTTGGCGTCGAGCGTTCGACGCGCTTCTTCCGCGACCAGATGCGCTGGAGCGATTATCACCCGATGCTTTTGGGCACCCTGCGGCGCTATCCGACGATTTTGCTCATCGCGCTGCGCGTGCTTGGCATGCGCGGCATTGTGCAATGGGGCGGCGATTACATCCGCTTTAGCACGGTTGCCGCAATCGCAACCCTGGCGCGAACTGCCGGCCCCCAGGCCGAAGCGTTACTCGTGAGCGCCGCCGACCGTGTACGTCCGGCGCTTGGGTTACGCCTGCGTGCGCGTTATGCTGAATGGCGCGCAATGGGGTGGATCTAAAATTATTGCAGCACCCACGCCTTCCATTCTTGCTCCAGGGCGTCGAGGCCTTTACCATATACCCCGACATAGTTGGCGGCGCCGGGCACCTGGCTGCCGCCACTTATGTAAAGCGCATCGAACTGCTCACGCCCGTACACCTCAATCAGAAACTCCACGAAACTGCCCCACTGATAGTAGAGCGTATTCATGTCGCCGATCGAGCGCCCGACATAGCTTGTAGCGAGGGGCAAGCTAGCGCCGCTCGCTACCCACGGACGCACGAAGCTGCGAAAATCGGCGGCGTCGCCCAGCCAGTACGCCCCCGCGCCCCAGGTCGCCGTTCCCTCCAGCAGAATCAGGTCGCTGGAAAGGTGCGCATTGCCGTAACGGTCGTGGGCGAGCTGGTGGACGAACTCGTGAGCCATAATGTTTACAGCGCGCATGCGCGGTAGGCTCGGGCAGGTGAAGACCTGGGTGCGGCGCACATCGGTGTAGGCAATCCCGTGCAGCCCGCAACTCGGCTCGCGCCCGATCAGCGTCTCGATTGGCCCGCTTGGCCCGGTGCCGAAACGCCGGCTGACATACTCCAACGCACGCTCCAGATCGGCGTTCAGGCGCGCCTGTTCTTCCGGATCAAATAATCCATCGGCCACAACGATCTGCAAAACCGCGCCATTGACGCGCTGCATGCTATCGCTAAGCGCTGCGGGCGCCGGCGTAGGCGCGCCGGGCGGCACACCACCTTCGGCGCGAGTAAAGATCTGGCGCGAGGCATCAACCGCATTTACCGGCGCCAGATCGGGGCGCGGGCCAGGGCGGTAAAACGCGACCATGAGGATCAGCAGCGAGGCCACAGCCACGCCGACAAGCAGTTGCGGGGAAGCATACGAGTGTGCGCGCATAACCGGCCTTATTCGATCGTCAGCGTATAGCCGGCGCGCTCGGAGGTATGCGGCGTTGTGGCGACAACTACCAGCACACCACGTTCATCGGCAGCGAGTTGCGCCGTCACACGGCCATCGGCGCCAATTGTAAGGGCTTCGACAGCCAGCGTGCCATCGGCGGCGGTGCGCACCAGGCGCAACTCCCAGCGTTGCGGCAGCGCCGCGCCCACGCGTACAAAACCCGCGGCTTGCCACGGCCCCGGCCCGGCTTCGACAGCGTCGCTCAGGCCCAATTCCGCAATGCGGATGTTGTCGATCAGCCAGCCCGGCCCACTGACGGCCAGATCATTGACCTGCAAGAAGCGCAGCAGCACCTCCCGGCCGGCGTAGGGTGAAAGATCGGCCTGTTCCAGCACCCAGCGCGCTCGCACCCCATCGCTCAGGCTCGCACCCGGCGCCCCGCTGATCCCGGTTAGACCATTGCCGAAGTTGTGCCCCTGGGGATCATCAGTGGTGGTGTAGTTGCCGGGCAGAGTGTCCCAGGTTGCGCCGCCATCGGTCGAAATCGTCACGAACGCATAGTCGAACTCGCGCTCAAGCTCATACCAGGTATCGAACTGGAGCGTCGCCCGAGTTAGCTCGCGCAGGTCGAGCGGGAGAGTCAGCGTCGCCATGCTGCCGTCGCCGCGCCCGCTCCACCAGGCATACGCGTCACGCGGCGGCTCGGCGGCAACCCCAACCTCAGTCGCGCCGCTAAAAGCAAGTTGGGTCGTACCGGCGGGCAATTCCAGGTAATCGACGCCGAACTGAGCCACGCTGCCGGCAAACTCACGGCTGACCGGTGCAGGCGTGGGGCGCCCCGGCAGCAGGTTCGGCAGTTCGTGGCCGGTGGCATAGGTGTAGCGCCCATCGGCAACGGCGGGATCGTCGATCAGGTTCGCAACGGCCCAATCACCAACAAGCTGGCCAAAGTCGCTGTAGCCGGGACGGCTTTCAGCGGCAAGTGCAACGAAGGCAGGCAGGTTATTGCCGGCATTGGCGCGCATCAGCGGCAGCAACTGATCTTCACCGGCATACTGCGCATAGATGTAACGCATAAACAGGTGCGCCGCGCCGTAATGTGCGCCGGCCCGCCCAGGGTCGGACGACCAACCGGTAAGTTGCACATCGGGATCGTAGAGATAAATATTGGTGAAGTTGTTGCTCTGGTAGCCATTGAGATCCTGGGCCAGTTGTGAGTTGCCCTCATTGAACCAGGTAGCACTACCGGGCGCTTCGTGCTGGTGGATCATGTGCTGAAACTCGTGGGCCAGCACATCGAGATAGGCCGGCGTGGACGGGTCGAGCAGATCGACATTCATCACAAACATCTGGCGCTCGTTGCTGAAGCGATTCGCCTGCACCGGCAGCAAGTCGCGGGCCGAAAAGTAGCCCAGCACCCGGCGCGCCGGATCGTGGGCGTTAAGGATGGTTATGGGCGCCGCACCAGGCACGCTAGGCGGCGCTGCCGAGCCGAAGATCGCCTGTGTACGCGGATAGATCTCGTCCTCGAAGAAGCGCGTGGCCGCGATTAGCGCTTCGCGCTGCTCGATCCGATCACGCTCCAAGTAAGCCTGCACAATCGATCCGGCATAAATCAGCTCAGCCTCGATCTGGAAGGGCTCGTAGGTTGCGCCATCGGTGATCCAGAAGCTGCGCACGTCGCCGGTTTGCGCCGTAGCGATCCCGTCGGCGGCAATGGTGCAGGTGGCCGGTTCGGCACGACAGGAACCGAGGGCTAAGGCCAACGCGAGATCATCGGCCGGCGGGCGAACGGCTTGATCAAGCGCTGCAATCGGATCGGCGGGCGTCGGAACCGCCGAAGGCGTCGGCAGCACCGTTGCGGTTGAGGTAGGGGTAACCGTAGGCGCAGGTGTCGCCGAAGCGACCGGCGGCAGCGTCGGCGCCACTGTCGCTGTCGCCGGGACAGTCGATGGCGCAGGAACCGCAGCAACCGGGGTACAACCAACCAGCAACACACAGAGACCTAGAACAAGGGTGCGCTTTGCCATGTGGGCATTGTACCCCGGACGGTGGGCAAGGTGCAAGGCGGCAGGGCGATCCGCAGATCACGCAGATTGCGCAGATTACCGCGTAACAAGCGGCAGGCGGCACAAGGCAGGGCGATCCGCAGATTGCGCAGATTACCGCTCCAGCGTACCCCGCATAACCGAAACACAGGCGCCGCTGACTTCAACCTGCCGGACAACACCGGCAACCTTGCGGACGAAAAGATCAATCTGGCTGGGGCGGCCCATGTCCTCGCCCTGGCGGATCGTCAATGCTAGATCGGCGTCGGGCGCGGGCAAGAGGTGGGCGCGCAGCGCAACCAGCGCCGCTGCGGCGCTACCGGTAGCGGGATCTTCGAACACATTGTCGAGCGGCGCGAACAGGCGCGCATGGAACGTATCGGCAAGATCGGGATCAGGCACGTAAAGAAAGAGCGAGAAGCGCCCATCGCTCAACGGAAATTCGGCATCGGCGCGCGTGATGTGCGCCAGGTCTGGTTTCGCCTGGGTAAGCGCATCACGACTAACCAGTTCAGCCACGACAAAAGGCAACCCGACGGAGGCAGTACACGGTTGATGACTGGTAGTTACGATCGCGTCCGGCGCAAGCGAGATGCAGTCGGCAACAAGCTTGACGCGCATATCCGCGCCAATCGACAGCGGGCGCGGCGCCGTAATCGTCGCGCCGGTAACCGTTTCGCCCGTACGCAAGATCCGCACGTCCACAGTTCCGGCGCGCTCGGCAAAGCGCATTGTCGCACCGACAGGCCGGCCAAAGACACTCCCAAGGCGCGCCAGGACAAAAGCGGTGCCCACATTCGGATGGCCGGCGAAGGGCACTTCCGTGGTCGGCGTGAAGATCCGCACTTCGGCGGTGAACTGCTCGTCGGGAGGCGGAAAAACAAAGGTGGTTTCGGAATAACCAAACTCGGCAGCGATCTGCTGCATGTGGGCATCGCTTAACCCACGCGCATCGAGAATCACCGCCAGCGGATTCCCGCCGAAGCGTTTGCGCGTAAACACATCGACGGTTTCGTAGGCGAATGTTGACATGAAGCGTCTCCTTTCCCCTCAAGTATCGGCGATGTAATGCGCCAGGGAAAGGGACAAGGGGACAAGGGGGCAAGGGGGCAAGGGGCAAGGGTCGAATCATCAGATCATCAGATCATCAGATCATCAGATCATCAGACGATTCTCTCCCGCTCTATCGCTCTACATACGGCGGTGGCAGGGGCAATACGCGGCGGCGATTGCTACCGATGGTGGAAACCAGATCAGGCGGCAGTTCCCAATCGGCGAAGGTGATCGGCAGCAGATCGGGATCGGTCTGACGCAGCATGGCGGCGAACCAGGCAACGTAGGCCGGATCGCTACCGTGAGCGCGAGCGGCTAGTTCGGGAAAGTGCTCCAAGAATTTGGCGGCCAACGCCGACGGATCATCAGCGTCGGCATCGGCCCAACCGAAGATCTTCAGCCCACTACTGGTAGAATAGGGGGGCAATCCGCCTGAATAGTTTGCGGCACCGGCAGCATACAAACTACAGCGCCAGTACATACCCGACGGCGCCATCCCTACAATAACGCGCAGCCGTTCATAGCCACGTCGGTGCATTTCGGCGACGAGCATAAGGAGGCGGCGACCATCAGCGATAGGATTGGGGGCTTCCTGGCTCATGCTGGCCTCGGATTGGTTTTTAGCGCAACGCGCCCTGAAGGGCGCTGCTCGGGGGTTGCGGAGCAGCGGGCCGCTGAAGCGGCGGTAGCGCAGCGACTGCCGCAGCGACACCAGCGGCGGTAGCGCAGCGACTGCCGCAGCGACACCAGCGGCGAGTAGCGCAGCGACTGCCGCAGCGACACCAGCGGCGAGTAGCGCAGCGACTGCCGCAGCGGCACCAGCCGCCTGCCGCCTGCCGCAGCGACATCTGCCGCCTGCCGCCTGCCGCCTGCCACCTACCGCCTGCCGCCTGTACGGGCGACCACGAGGGTCGCCTAGCGCCTAGCGCCTGCCGCCTGCCGCCTGCCGCCTGAGTTCACCGCTCACACGCCTCGGCGACGAACAGTTCAAGGGCGGTATCGGCCTGGATGCGCCCGGTTTTGAGCGCCAGATCCAGTTCCAGCAGCCGATCGTGCAGATGTTCAAGTTCGCCGGGGCCAAAGTTGCGGCACTGATCGACTGCTTTGCGCACCACAAACGGGCGTTGGCCGAGTTCGGCGGCGATCGCGTCGGGGCGCATGCGCTGGGCGGCCAGTTCACGTACGCCAAGCAGCACACGCACCTGGCGCGCAAGCATAAAGAGGATGTACGGCGGCGCTTGACCATCCTCCAACAGGCTGCGCGCACCGCGTAAGGCTGATCCAAGGCGGCGGGCGCTCAGTTCATCGATGAAGGCGAACAAGTTCTGCTCTTGATTGTCCTGCACCAGCAGATCGACATGCTCAGGCGCGATCTGCCCGCCCCGCCCCACGTAACTGGACAGCTTGGCCAGTTCGCTGATCAGCATGCGGCTATCGCTGCCGACCAACTCGACGAGCCGCTGCGCTGCCGGGCCAGGCAGGCGCACCTCGAGGCTGCGCGCGCGCTCATCGAGCCAGCGCAACAGAGCCGTACCCTCCAGACGGGTAAACTCGCGCAACTCAGCCGCTTGTTTGAGGTAGGTGAAGAGGATGCTGCGCCGATCAATGTCGTCGCTCTCGACAAAAACCAGATCGCAGCCCGACGGCACCTGAGCCAGATAAGCGCGCAGATCCTCGCGATCTTTGCCGGCCTTGGTATGCTTCAGCGCGTCCCGCACGATCACCAGACGGCGATCAGCGAGAAACGGCATCGCCTCACAGGCGGCAGCGAGCGCGTCGATCTTGAGGCGTCGCCCATCGAGTTGGCTGATATTCAGTTCGGCTAGATCGGGCGGAAATGCGGAACGCAGCGTAAGTAACGCTTCACTGCGGGCAAACTCATCGGGGCCATAAAAGAGGTAGATCATACAATAGCAAGCCCTGTGCTGCCGTAGACGAGCATGTTTCGAACCTGTGCGTACACAGGTGGGTGCCCGCCTGTGAGCATCTGCGGCCCGCCGCATAGCTCAACTCGTAAGAGCAAAGCTCCCATCGAAACCACGTTGGCTCAAAACATGTGCCCGCCACACGAACAGCCAGGGCGGGCAGATCGTAGCATGAGTTGCCGGGAACTGCAAACTAACTCAGCGTAATCGGCGGGCGCTGGTTCATCATTGCAGTGGCGGCATTGGCGAAGTAGGCCCGCATCGCCGAACGCGCCGGCTCCGGGATGCTGACTAGATCGACGGCAGCGAGCATATGGGCCAGCCAGGCGTCACGTTCAGCCGGGCCGATGGGGAAGGGCGCATGACGCATGCGCAGGCGCGGATGGCCGCGCTCTTCGGCATAGCTCGTTGGGCCGCCGAAATACTGCATCAGAAAGAGGTATTGAGCGCGCTTACCCGGCTCCAGATCAGCCGGGAACATCGTGCGCAACAGCGGATCTTGCTCGACCCGCGCATAAAATTCGTCCACCAGGCGCCGAAAGGCCGGCTCGCCGCCTGCCAGTTCAAAGATGGAGATGTTGGTGCTCATACTCCTCATTGTATCACTGAGGGACACTGAACACACTGAACACACTGAGTATAATGGAGTCGTTTCCAGGCGCCCTGTCCGACTCCTGAATTCTGAACCCTAACGAGCGAGGTTTCATGCACGACGCTGACGCTACCGATTTCCACGGCCTGCCGACGCAACGGATCACCAACGGGCAACTTGAGATCGACGTGCTTGTCGGCGCGGGACCGCGGATTGTGCGGCTGCAAACGCCGGGCGGCCCCAACTTGTTGGCTGAATTGCCCACAAAGCATTGGGCCACTCCGGCCGGCATGTTCTGGATTCGCGGCGGGCATCGGCTCTGGCACGCACCGGAAGCCTTTCCGCGCACCTATCAACCCGACAATGAGGGGCTTGAGATCAACGCCGTGCCGCATGGCCTGCGCATGTTGCGCCCGGCTGAGCCAACAACGGGCATTGCAAAGACGCTCACGATTACGCTGGCGGAGGGCAAACCGGTTGCCACGCTGGTGCATGAACTGCACAACCATAACGCCTGGCCGGTGGAACTTGCACCCTGGGCAATCACGATGCTGCGCCCCGGCGGCCTGGCGATTCTGCCGATCGGGGGGCCGAGCGAACCAGGCCAACTCCTGCCCGACCGGCGGATCGTGCTCTGGCCTTACACGCAAATCAATGATTCACGCATCCGGTTGCACGACGACTATCTTCTGATTCAGGCCGATCATGGCGCGCCGGCCAAGATCGGCGTTTTTGGACGGCTAGGCTGGGCCGGCTACCTGCTTGAGGGCACATTACTGATCAAAC
>JBBRUG010000135.1:0-14683 GCA_038247995.1 Chloroflexales bacterium
ATGCCAGGGTAGACCAGAATAGCAATCTTCAACAGTAAGCTCCTAGGCTCCCGTAGTGTCGATGCACAATCGTGCGGCAAGGGCTTCAGTTCACAGGCCGCACCCCTCGCGTCGAGCGCGGTCATGCCGGGGTAGACGAGAATGGCGATCTTCAACAGTAGGCTCCCGTAGTGTCGATGCAAAATCGTGCGGCAAGGGCTTCAGTTCACAGGCCGCACCCCTCGCGTCGAGCGCGGTCATGCCAGGGTAGACCAGAATAGCAATCTTCAACAGTAAGCTCCTAGGCTCCCGTAGTGTCAATGCAAAATCGTGCGGCAAGGGCTTCAGCCCGCCGCCGCAGCAACCCACGCCATGAGCGGCGTCCTTCAGGGCGCAGCGGGCGGCACGGCGCCACGGGCGACTCACGCCTTCTCACGCAGCCACTCCAGCAGCAGCGCATTAAAGCCGTCCGGATGATCCATATGTGCACAGTGACCGGCATTCGCCACAACTCGGTGCGTAGCCAGTGGCTCTTGCCGTTGCCAGGCACTGGCGGCAGCGCGCAAGATCGACCGCTCGTGGTCACCGGTGACGATCAGCAGCGGTTGGCGTTGCGGCTGGTAGATGGGCTGCATCACCTTGTTCATGCCTCCCAGCACCCCAAACGAACGGCGCGTGAACGCCTGCGCGCTGCGGTAGAACTGCTCACGGGCGTGCGGGTGCAACGTAGAGGTTTTGGCGACGTAGCGGCGCAGGCGCGGCATCGACACGATCAGCAGGAATAACATTGTGACTATCGCGCCACCCTGCGCCCGCTGAATAGCCTTGCTCGTGCCGCCAATCGGGTAGCCGCCCACAACGGTCAGTGATCTGACCTGATCAGGAAAGTGCGCCGCGACGTCTTGCGCAATCAGCGCGCCGAGTGACACGCCGACCACATGCGCTTGCGTATAGCCTTCCTGGGCAATCACCCCGGCGACGAGCGCACTCATAGCGGCGATACTGCCGCGCCCATCGGTAACCTGCGACTTACCGTGGCCGATCATATCGACCGCGACAACCCGATAGTGTTGGGCAAAAGTGTCTATTTGGGCGCTGAAGGAACTGTGATCACTAAAAGCTGGGTGCAAAAAGATGATCAGTTCACGCTGCGGATCGCCGGCAGCGACATAGTGAATGCGGTACTGGCCCTGGCTCAGGGTATGCGCTTCAAGCTCCGGTAGCGTCGTGGTCACGGATTTCCTCCTTAAGATCGGCCAGCATGCGCTTGAACCAGGCGATGCTGAAGGCATAATAATCCTGGCCATAGCGCAGCGTGAGGTACTGAAAGGCGGCAAGCTTCTGCTGCGCCGGCTCAACCGGCCGCGACTGCGCCTCGGCTTCGAATACTGCCAACTCTGCGGCCTGCGCTTCAAGCCGTGCCAGATGGCCTGCGATCAGCGCGATCCGTTCTGCCGGCGCCAGAAAGCCCAGAAAAAAGAGCCGGGTTAAGGCGTGATCCTTAACCTTCTCGCCCGGAATCGGTGAGCTAAGCCATTCCTGGAACGCCGCGGCCCCTTCCGGCGCGATGCTGTAGATCTTCTTATTGCGCCCCTGTTCCACCTGCTCCTGCACGCTGATCCACTGTTTCTCCAGCAGTTTGGTGATCGCACTACTAATGCTGCCGAAGCTGGCGCTGTAAAACAGCGAAACCTTGGTGTCGAGCACCTTCTTGATCTCGTACAGCGTGCGCGCCTGGATCAGCAACAACCCCAGAATGACATACTCCATAATAGCTCCAATAGTTATATATCGGATAGTAGCATATTTTAAGGGGATGTCAATCGGTTGATCACACGACGGATGGTGGCCCATGGCCGATGGATGGTATCCGGTATCCGGTATCCGGTGTCCGGTGTCCGGTGTCCGGTGTCCGGTGTCCGCAGTGAACGGCTCAGCGGCTCCGTGGTTCCGTGGTTCCGTAGTCCCGTAGTTCCGTGGTTCCGTGGTTCCGTGGCTCCGTGGTTCCGTGGTTCCGTGGTTCCGTGGTTCCGTGGTTCCGTGGTTCCCCTCTTGCATTCCAGTAATATAGTGTTATAATGACACTATATAAAGTGTCGCGGTAACACTATTGAGGTGCATCCCATGTTCATCCCCTGGTTCCAATTCCTCTCCGACGACGAACAACTCCTGATCATCACGCCAACGCAACGCCGGGTGGCAAATGGCCCGGGCATGGTTCTCACGCCGCCGTTCAGCCAGGTGACGCGGCGCAAGGCGTTGCTGCTCGATCCAACCGAGGCAGTGCGTGTGCGCGATACCCAGAGCGGTGAATTGCAAACCCTGAGCGGCCCGCAGCGCTCTTTTCTTGGTGCTTACGAGGAGCTTGATACCGCCTTGACGGTTATTCCGCTGACCAGTACGCAGTATGTGCGCCTGATCGATCGACGCACCGGCGTGATCCGCGTCGAACGAGGTGCGCAGCAGGTGATTCCCGGGCCGACTGAAGACGTGCTCGAAATGCCCCGCGAGGGCGTCAATATCGATGCGATGACGGCGGTACTTGTGCGCGACACCCGCGACGGCAGCCTGGAGTTGATCACGACACCGCAAGTCTTCGTGCCCACGCCCTTCCAGACGATTGTTGAGGTGCGCCAGCGCATTCTGCTCGCCGATCACGAGGCGGTCGTGGTGAAGGATCGCAGCGGCGCGTTTCAGATCCGCCGGGGCGTCGATGCCGAGCGGGCCTTCTTCCTCGCGCCATACAACGAACTGGTGCAGTTCCGCTGGTCTAGTGGCCTGCACAAAGATCGCCGTGAATTGCGCCTCACCCATCTCGATCTGCGGCCCAAGTTTATGTGGTACGAGTTCGAGGCGCGCACCCACGACAATGTCGAATTGCTGATTGGGATCACTTTCTTCTGGCAGATTGTTGATGTGGAGCGCATGTTGCGCGTCACCGACGATACGCCGGGCGATCTCTGCTCGCACGCACGCAGCGATATTCTGCAAGCTGTTTCGCAGGTGCCGTTGGAGCGCTTTCTGGCCGCCTTCAACGAGGTTATCGGCGCGGCAGTGCTGGGCGAAGCCGACCCGTTCTATGCCGAGCGTGGTGTAGTGTTACACGCGGTTGAAGTGCGCTCGGTGGCCTGTAAGGATGCCGCAACCCAGCAGGTGTTGCAGGAGATCATTCAGGAGACGACGAACCGGCTCAACCGGCTTCAGCAGCAGGCCAGCGCCAACGAAGTTCGCCTGCACGAGATGCGCGGCGCGATCGAGGCCGAGGTGTTGCGTGGCGAGTTGATGGAGGTGCGTCGGACGGTAGAGCAGGCCGAGGCGCGGATTGCCGGCAGCTCCGAGGGCGAACGGGTGCGCGCCTTGCTCGCCGGCCTTGGCGACGATCTCACCGCCGAAGCGAAGTTGGCGATCTTCCAGACCTTGCGCAAGCAAGACGCGCTCACAGCACTAAGCAAGGGCAATGCGCGGCTCTATTTCACGCCCGAGGATGTGGATCTGCGGATCACGGGCTGAGATGGTTTCAGGCGGCAGGCGGCAGGCGGCAGGCGGCAGGCGGCAGAGGCAGGCGGCAGGCGGCAGAGGCAGGCGGCAGAGGCAGGCGGCAGGGTGTGCAAGGGCGCGGGGCGTGAAGCACACTACGGCTCTGCGATGAATGGGAAGCTGGCGATTGACGGCAGTACAGCGCCTCAGCCGCATCTTCAGCAGTTTCGGTGCTTCAGTGTTTCAGTGGCTCCGTGGTTCCGTGGTTCCGTGGTTCCGTGGTTCCGTGGCTCAGTGGTTCAGCAGCTCAGCAGTTCCGTGGCTCAGTGGTTCAGCAGCTCAGTGGTTCCGTGCTTCAGTGCTCCAGGTTGCCCGATCCAGAGTTAGCAGGTATAGTAGTAGCCGATGAACGCTGTGCCCAGGTAATGGCAAGCGTTTATTGTTAAGGTGAATATGGCATATGGATGCGGCAAACCCGTCGTCCGCCTCCTACCGCCTGAACCCTTGCACAACTATCCTGGAGGAGCTGTATGACGCTTGATGAAGCTATTGCCGAGATCGCTCAGCGCATTAATGCGGCCAGCGCAAGCGCGGTGATCCGCGTGACGCGGGTATCGGCTGAAGAGGCGAGCATTCGCGCCTACGCGCCCACCGCCGATGAAGGGGCGATCAAAGACGCAACCCAAGATTTTACGTTCGAGTTGCTCACCTCCCAGGGGTTGGACGTGCAGGTGCTTGTCTACGATATTGCCACGTCGCTGCCGCCCGAGGAGTAGGTGTCGGCAGGAGGCGGCAGGCGGCAGGGGCACAACGCCGCCTGCCGCCTGTTTTTTCTGCGTCATCTGCGTCATCTGCGGATTGGTAACGCTTACTCCGCGTTGAGTAACCACTCTAGCGCCAACAAATAGCCTCGCCAGCCTAACCCAGCGATCTGCCCAGTAACTACCGGCGCCACAACTGAGCTGTGGCGAAAGGCTTCGCGCTTGTAGACGTTCGAGAGGTGTACCTCGATAATCGGGGCGCGGAGCATCGCCAGCGCGTCACGTAGCGCCAACCCGTAGTGGGTGTATGCCCCAGGATTGATAATCAACCCGTCCGCCTCCCACCCGGCGCCCTGGATCAGATCGACCAGGGCGCCTTCGTGATTCGACTGGAAGCTCGTCAGGCGTACGCCCGCTGCCGTTGCGCGTTCGGCCAGGGCGGCGTCGATCTCGGCCAGCGTCGTGTGCCCATAGATCTCCGGCTCGCGCCGCCCCAGCATGTTCAAATTCGGCCCGTGCAGTACTAGAATGTTTGTTGCCGGCATCAATTTCCCTCATCCCTGGTACGGTCGCAGCGCGATGTGCCGCTTCGCTCTGCATTACCGCGCCGTTAGCGGCAGGAACAGCCGCAGCGGCTGCGTCACGGGGAGTTGCGCCCGTACATACACCAGTTCAATTGTCACGATATCCGAGACTGCGGGGTTGAAGCGCGATTGTGCCCGGACGCGCATCGTCTTGATGTCGCCCGGCGCGATTGTGTCCGGCACAGTGACTGTCACGCTGATGCTGCGCAAGGTCTGGCCGGGGTTCAGGATCAGCGCCGTGCGCGGCGCAATCGTCAGCCCCCAACCGTCGTCAACGTCCAGCGCTTCCAGGTCGAAGGTGTCTGCTGCATTGCCCCGGTTGGTTAGCGCCAGCGGGCTAAGCAGCACCGACCCGCTCGCCTCAGTGACGCCACGAACCTGGCTCGCCGCCAGGTCTACGGCGGCGCTGCGCTGCACAGTCACCTGATCTTCGACGAAGTCGCGGCTCACATTGGGCGCCGCAAGCGAGACTGCATCGACGCGCACGAAGGCCAGTTCGCCGGACGGTGTGCCGTCGGGGATCTGCAATGTCATCGTGATCACCTGGCTCTGGCCTGGCCCCAGGTCGATCAGGTTTGGCGCGGCGCTCGCCGGGAAGCCGCGCGCCTCGGCGGCAAAGAGTTGGTAACTGTCGGCGGTGGTGCCGATGTTGGTTACGGTGTGCGTGAGCGTAACCGTCGAATTCGGCAGCGCGCTGCTGATCCGGTCGGGCGTGATCAGCACCTCGAACGGTTCGCCTACCAGCAAGGTGTTCTCGGCGCTGGCCAGCACATCGGTTGTGCCTGCGGCACGCACATTCACGGTGATCAGGTTGGTGGTTCCACCGGTCACGTCGGGTGCGCTGACTTCAATCGTAACCGTAGTTGTTTCGCCCGGCGCCAGTTCCGCCGTGGGGTTCGCCGAGGTGATCTGCGACGCCGGCCAGCCGGGTTGGCTATTAGTGGCCTCCAGCTCGTAGCTCAGTGGCGTGCTGCCGGTATTGGTCAGTGTATGTGTAAAGGTGACGCTGGTATTCGCCTGGGTGGCCTGATTCGTGCCCGGCGAGAGCGCCGCTCCATCAATCGCGCTGATCCGAGCTGTGTCCACCACCGCGGCGCTGACCGCCGGTTGGCCCTGCGAGGTGGCCGTTACCGTGATCACCGACTCAGTGTCGGCGGCGACGCCGGTGGGCACGCGCACCTGCACGCTTACCGTACGCGATGCGTTGCGCGGCACGTTCAGCAAGGTAGTCGGGCTGATCGTCACACTGAAGGCCGGGTCGGTCTGGTTGAAGCTGAGGTTGAAGCTGTCCGGCCCGTTGCCGGTATTGGTGAGCGTATGGTTGAAGGTGAGCAGTTGATCGGGTTCGCCGGTTTGATCCTGTGGTGTGGGTGTGAAGGTGAGCGCACCGGCGAAGGCCACGGTGACGGTAGCGACGGCGCTCACCTCAATGTTGGTTGCCGGCGCGGTGTTGTTGGCCAGGATGCGCACGCGCACGCTGTAGGCGCCTGCGGTGGCATTGGCCGGCACCTGCACCACGGTTGTGATCGTACAGGTTGGCGTCTCGCTGGGCGACACTGTGCCGCTGGTACATGTGCTCGACTGGCTTTGGATCGTCCAGCCGGTCGGCAGGTCGCCCGCCTGTACGCCGGGCAGCGTGAAGGGCACCGCTGCGTTGCCCGCGTTGCGGATATTGTGGACGATGGTTACGTTGGTGGCGGGGGCGAGGCCCGGCACCGGCTGGGGCGTAATTGTTGCTGCGCCGACGAACACCGGCGCGCCGCCGCCGACAACGCGGATAATCCCGGCTGCATTCTGGTTCCCTGGCGTGCCGGTTCCGCCCACACCGGCGGCGGTGACGCTGAAGTTATAGGCGCCGATAACAGGCGGTGCTACAGTCGGCACAATTGCCGTCACCGTTACGGTCTGGCTGGCGCCGGCGGCCAGCGTGAAGTTGCCGCTCGGACTCACGCCGAAGCTGATATTCGAGGTTGGCGTTGTTGCAGTCGGCGGCGTAACCTGGAAGGTGTCGCTGGCGTTGCCGGTATTGGTCAGCAGGTAGGTGTACGCGGCGCTGCTGCCCGGCGGGCGGCTCTGGTCGGTGGGCGGCTGGGCCACAAACGTGAAGCTGCGCACCACGGCTACGCTGATCGTGTCGGTGACTTCGGACGATTGCAATGCGCCTGCCGCCACGCGGAAGCGGAACTGCACATTGCCTGCCGGCGGTGTGCCGGGCGTATTCACCACAATCCGCAGCGTGGTGCTGGCGCCACCGGCCAGGTTGGTCTGATCGAGCGTTGCCGATGCAATCGTCCAGCCGGTGGGCGGCGTGCCCACGAAGGTCGGACCAATCACGCTGAACGTACCGGCCTGGTCGCCGATATTGGTGACGGTATGGTTGAAGGTCACCGTCGCGCCGCTGCGTGGCAGCGTCTGGTTGCCGGAAACCTGTGGCGTGGCCGGGTTGTTGCTCGGCACCGTGGCGGTGGTGGTAAGGGTCACGACGGCTGAGGTGAGCGCGTCGAGGCGCGCTTGCACGGTCGTAGTATCGACAGTGCCGGCTGCCGTGCCGGGCGGCACGCTGACATCGACCGTGAAGTTCACATTGCCGTTGGCCGGCACCGTCACCAACACGGGGCCGCTCGTCCAACCCTGGGTGGTGGAATAGACAATACTGTAAGTGCGCTCGGCGCCGACATTGTGGGCCAGGTTGAGCGTATAGGTTGCGCTCGCGCCGGTCTGCACACTGCGCGCCGTGGGCGCTGTGCCGGTGAGCGTCAGCGTCGGTGTAGCCGTACAGACGCCGGTAGCAACCACATCCAGTGCGTTGGAGAAGGGCGAGGTGTTGTTATTGGTTGTATTGCGCGCCGTGGCCGTAATCCAGCTCAGACAGCCGGCGACGTTGGCGCTGAACACGCCGCCGGCGTTCGCCGTCACCTGGGTGAGGTAGACCGGCCCTTCGCCGTTGCGGTCGCTGAGCGTCCCTGCGCCGGTGAAAATCTCGATACTACAATTGGCGCAACCGGCGGCTGTGCCGGTAATGGTCGGCGAGCCGTTGGTGACGGCATTGAACGTCGGCGCGGCGAGGTTGCCGTTCGCGCCCGAGGCCAGCGCGATGCCGTTCTCCTCATTGTTCTGCGTCGTCGTCTGCGAGACGCGCACGCCCTGGGCGTTCGTGACCAGAATGCCGTGCCCGGCGAAGAAGTCGCCATTGTCGATCAGGCGGTTGCCGTTGAAGGTGTTATTGTTGGCAACGGTTGAACCAGAACCGACTGCAATGCCGTGGTAGGGTTCGAAACTGATGCTGCTTGCGCCGTTAAAGGCAACCAGGTTGTTGGTGAAGGTGTTGCCGGTGCCGGCGATCAACCTGATCCCGTCTTGCTCGTTGCGCGGTGCCTGGAGAATGTTCAGTTCACCCGAGGCGCGCGTGCCGATCAGGTTGTCGGCGACGGTATTGTTATTCTCATTATTAAAATTGATTCCCCGACCGACGCCGCCGATTACATTGGCGCGTAGCGTGTTGCCGGTGCTGTTATTGATTCGGATGCCCTCGCGGTTGATCCGGTCGCCGAGGTTGGTGAGCAAGCGGCTGTCGCCGGCGGCATTCAGACCAATATAGTTCCCCTCAACGGTGTTGTTGCTCACGGCGCAGGCACCGCTACACACACCGCCGGCGCCGGGCTGAACCAGCACGCCGGCGCCCGATCCCGAGCCGCTGAAGCCGCCGGCCGCAATCACATTGCGCTCGCCCGGTGTTGGCCCGCCGATCCGGTTGGCCGTGCCGTTTTCGATAGTGACCGCCGCATCGCCGCTGGCAAAGCCGAGTAGGGCGGCCGTTGCGCCCGATGTGAGCGACGATTGGGAGCCGGCGGGGTTGGTGCCGATCCGGTTGCCGCTCACGACGTTATTCGCCGAGCGGATGCGCACCTGGAATGTCCGGCTACCGGCGATTACATTGCCCGGGCCGACGGTGACGACACCGGTGGAAGAGGCATTTTTCTGGCCGATCCAGATGCCTTCGCCGCCGCTGGCTGCGCCGGCGGTGCAATTGCCCAAAATTGTCGTACCATTGCGCGCCAGGCCGATATAGTTCCCAACAATCGTGGTGGCGCCGGTGGCGAAGGACGTATCGCGCACTTCAATGCCGCGCAGATTGTTCCCGGCAATCGCATTACGGCCTGCTGTAGGATCAGCTGGATCGCCGATGATTGTGTTGATCGGGCCGACAACGCCGCTGCCGAGCAGAATACCGACCCGGTTCTGGATCGCTGTGCCGGTGGGGGTTACGCCAATGTCGTTGGCGACGATTTGGGTGTCACGCGGCACACCCGAATCGGCCAGTGTGGTTGCGCTGGTGAAGACGACGATTCCGGCTACGGTTGGGCCGGCGGTATGTCCGCCGATCAGGTTGGCGCGGATCAGCGTGCTGCGCGCATACTCGCCCACGAAGACGCCGCCGGTGCGATTGGCCGGGCCGCCGCTGATCGCCGCCGTACCTGCCGCATTGGTGCCGATGTTATTGCCGACAATGCGATTGTTGGCGATCACCTGACTCGATCCGATTTCGTCGATCAGCGCTACATCGGCAATGGCGTTGCCGCTAATCACATTGCGCTGGCCGGCAGCCGTGCCGCCAAGATCGTTATTGCTGGCGCCGTTATCGAATAAAACACCATAGGCGCCGTTGGCCGCGGCGCTGATCCCATCGGTGGTGGTGCCGATGCGGTTGTTGTAGATCCGGTTGCCGGTAGCTTGTGCGCCGCCGACGTAGATACCGGCGCCACTTTGCGCCAGATCGCTGCCGGCCGGGAAGCGATTGATCACCAGCCCGCGCACTTCGTTATTTGCCGAGGTGATGCGCAGCCCATGCCCGACGCCGCCGCCGGCTTGCAGATCGACGCCGCTCAGGCTGACGCTGAAGGTCGTGCCGCCATTGATGGTCGTGCCGCCGTCGCCGCCGAGCGCGGGCAGGGCTGTGGCCGGACGGATCTCGCCGGTTATGCTGAAGGTGATTGTTGCCGCGCCGGTAACGGCATTCGCGGCGTTGATCGCCTCGCGCAAGGTGCAGCCGTTGGGGGTAGCGGTACAGGCGCCGTCATTGGTGTCGGCGAGCGAGTTTACGACAAAGCTCGTCTGCGCCTGCACCGGTCGGGCGACCGGGGCAATGCCGGCAAACAGGATGAGCAGCACGAGTAGGCAGCTGCGGCGGGCTGAAAGCGGCACGGCGCTCCTCCTTTGGCAAAGTTTCAAGTGGCAGGCGATAGGCAGCAGAATCGTGGGGCCACGGAGGAATGTGGGCCGCAGGAAGAACGAGGCTGCGGCGGCATCGGATGGCCGAAGCGCTGCGGCGGTTGTCGCGCTGATCCGGATGGCTCCCCGGCGTATGCTTCGGCCTTACAGCCACACCTCAGATGATCTGGTATTGCGCATCCGGCGGTGACACCTAGTAGTTCGTCAGAGCTACTCTGACAGATAGAGGTGGGGCCAGGGGAGGGCTTTGCCCTCCCCTGAAACCCATCCCACACGTCAATCTAGGATTGACAGGCTACTAGAGTGCCTGCATGGTTGTTCCGGCCTGGTCGGGTGTGGGCTCTTCGGATGGCGGCGCTGCCGGCGGTGGTGCGGCAGGCGCTGCGCCGATCACTGGCAGGTAGAGCCGGGGCAGAATAAAGCCCTCAGTGACCGTGATTGTATCGACCACGTTGGCGCCGATCGTTCCGCCCGTCGCCGGATCGGTGAGAAAAATGTTGACGACCTCGATGTCACCCGGTAGGCGGCTCTCGTTGAGGCGCACATTCACCCGCAGTTGCATGCTGCTCTGGCGGCCCTCAATCGGCGCATCCAGGGTGACGGTGTTATTGATAATCTGGACACCCGGCGTGTTTGAAACCAATGTTACTTCGCTGCCGAAGTTGGTCGTAATGTTGAAGCGGAACGTCGCTAAGCCATTACTGCGATTGAGCAGTTCGTGGAAGAAGGTGACGGTGGCGCCGGCGCGGGCGTTCTGCGCCTGATCGGAGAAGAACTCGGCGATCGGCTCCAGGACTACGCCGGTGGTGTCGCTAAAGGTGACCGTTGCGGCAGGGTAGCCTTGGGCGGTGGCCGTAAGCAAGGTTGTAGCGCGCACCGGATTGCCTTCACCGTCGTTGACCTGGGCGTTTTGCGGCACGGTGACATTAACGGCAATATCTTGCGACTGGCCGGGGGCGAGCGAGAATTCGCTGATGCTTACCGTCGTCGTCCAGACCCGCCCGCTATCCGCCGGATCGACGGTGCGCTGGTCGATATTCACCAGGACGGGAATATTGCCGTCGTTGGTGATCCGATGCTGGTAGGTGGCCCGATCGCCAGGGGCGGCGAAGCCAAGCGGATTCTGGCGCGGCTCGACGCGCAGTACCGGCCGAGCTTCGGTGCTTGTCTCCAGCACCAGGGTGGCCGTGGCGGTGACGACTCCCGGCGAGTCGATCGTCACGCGGGTGCGATCGGTGATCGGGAAGGCCGCGTTCGGGTTGGTGCCCACCGGCAAGGTAACCGTAACCGTAATATCGCGGGTTGCGCCGGCAGCGAGCAGTGGCAGCGGTTCGGGGTTAAACTCAGCCGTCCAGCCGTCCAGCGTCTCGCTGGTGACATAACGCAGGTTGCTGAAATCGACTGTGCCGGTATTGCGCAACTGCAACCGATAATCGACGCTTTCAGTTGGGGCGGCAGTAGCTTGGGGCGGCGCCGGGTCGATCGCGATGAGTTCGAGCCCGTAGGTGGCGGTGAAGACGGCGAATGCAGAAGTGTTGCCGAAGCTATCGGTGGCGGCAAGCAGCAACTGGCCGGGCACGCCCTCCTCGATCCGCCCAGTGAAGTTGCCTTCAGTATCGACGATGATTGTTGCGCCGGTAGCGAAGCTGAGCACGTCCCAGCCCTGGCCGTCGGGGGTGGGCAGGGTCGGGTCAGCGCCAAACGCCTGAATAGTACAGGGTGCGGCGCAGGCCGAGATCGGGGTCAGATCATTCTCGCTAAGTAGCGGCGTGGTATTGGTGCGCGTGATCACCTGCCCCTGAATCGTGCCGTCCTGGAAGAGGCGCAGCGCGAAGGGCGGGTCGATATCGTGGTTGGCGCCGGGGTTCGCTTGCGCCGGATCAGCGCCGCTACCGGAGTAGATCGAGGTGCCTTCAAGCAGCACCGTGCCGCCGTTGGCTGCCATACGGTTGCTCGCGAGGCGAATACGCAGGACGTCTTCAGCAAGGCGGACGGCTTCATCGGCGTTGGCGCGAATCGTATTAGCGCGCAGAGTGACATTAAACGATGTGCCGTCGACCAAAACGCCTTCGGCGGTGCTATTGTTGAAGAGGTTGCCTTCGACAGTGCCGGTGAGCGCATTGGTGAGTTGCAAGTTCGGGCTGCCGCTGTAACGCACGCTGTTCGAGATCACCTCGAAGGCGCGTACATTGCTGAACAGAATGCCCTGCGCGTTCCCGACATCGGTGAAGATAGTGGGCGCCGCGGTAGGCAAGAAGCCGATCTCATTCAGACGCAGGCTGACCGTAAGTGGTTCGGTACTGGTGACCGGCGGAGGCTCAGCGGGAATACCGCTGACGGTGATTGCCGCAGCACCGCTTTCGGCAATAGTATTGGCGTGGACGCGCACATCGCCGCCGCCGAGCACGCGCACACCGTCGCCTGCATTGCCCGCCGGTACCACATAAGCGCTGACGCTGCTGCCGAGGAGCGCGTTACGAGCCAGGCCGAAGCTATTGCCCGCGACGGTTACGCTGAGCGTGTCGGTGCCGCTGATGACCACCCCATGGCCTTCGGCGCCAAGGTTGCCGGCGATGTAGTTGCGGCCATTTTCGCCGCCAACAAGCGTATTTTCACTATCGATAATGCTGACGCCGGGGCCGCTGTTGCCGCGGGTGGCGGTGCGATCACGGTCAAGACCGATGAAACTGCTCTGAATGGTGCTGCCCGTCGCGCCGTTGAGTTGCACACCGAAGCCGCCGTTACCGGAAATAATACTACTGCGAATAATTGTCCCGGCGGCATTCTCGACAAAGACACCGCCGAGGGTGTTTGCTACCTGATTGGTTCCGGTTGCCGCACCCGAACTTGGTGGCGTGACACCGATCAATGCGCCGAGGATCTGCGTTCCGCTGGCGCCGCCGCGTACATGGACACCGTAGCCAGTGTTACCGCTGATACGCACACCACTGGTTGTGCCCTGAATGACGGTATTTGTTGCTCCGACATCAATAAGCACACCACCGGTATTATTGCCGCGCGCGCTATTGCCGCTTTGAGTAGTTCCAACAAATGTGGTTCCAATCATGCGATTACCATTCGTAACCTGACCCTGAATGAAGTTACGAATGATTACCCCGTAACCATTATTGTCACTAATCACGAGTGGCGCAGACGAAGGGCCGTTGAGCGAGTTATTGCCGGCACCATCTTCAATGACGATCCCCGCGCCGGTATTGGGCAGCGATCGCGTCCCATCGAGGCCAACCAGGTTTGCACGGATATTGTTCGAAATCGTCCCAGTTCCACTGAGCAGGATTCCAGCCTGTCCGTTAGCGCCAATGACATTGTACCTAGCTTGCGTGGTGCCGCCAATATTATTATTCTGGCTTATCCCGCTATTAGATGAGGCAATGCGTACACCGTACCCGGCATTCCCCCGCAGTTGAGCCCCGGCACCAAACCCAAACACGCCGATTTGATTGGTAGCTATAGTATTGCCGGATGCATTGTTGATGAGGACACCGTTTGCAGTATTGCCTGCAATAGTATTCCCCAAGGCCCCACCAATGGTGTTATTCGTGGCCCCACTACCCTGGATCCGAATACCAGTGACATTTGAGCCAATCGCAGGGATGTTGCCATCGAAACTCAGGCCAATGTAGCTTCCTTCAACACTGTTGCTACTACCAGTGATCAAGATTGCTGCACTATCAACTGCGCCGGGATTGGTGAAGCCATACAGCACTAAACCCCTGATTGCACCGCCATTTCCGGCAAGCTCTAAGCCAACTCCCTTGCCACTTCCGTTGATCGCAATCCGGGGCAAGCCCTGAAAGAATGCGTCAACTTCAATATTTGAACCAGCGATTGGTGGCAATGGGGCAGGATTGGTAAGCACTAGTTCTGCGCCGCCAGTTGACTGCCAGAGTTCGATAAGGAAGCCGATCGTTTTAGTGCCATTGAACGTAGATGCATTTGCCGCATCGATCGCCTGACGCAAACTACAATTCGGATTGACAATATCGGGATCGATGCAGTGTGTTCCAGGTGTTGTGGTAAGCGCATCGCCGAGGTTGTCGACAATAAATGCAACCTCTTCCTCGGCCTGCGCAGCGGCCTGTGGCGTTGCGGCAAAGGGAGCAAGGAGGAGGGCGACGAGAGTGAAGATCGGCAGCAAATGCCTGCGCACAGACATCGCGAACTCCTTACGCCGGCGAACGCGCGGCGGCTACAGGTTGGGGCGGATCAGCCGACTGTTATAATGAAATGAGTCATCAAGTTGTCAGCTTATTGTAGCATGAGATGTAAAAGGGCGTACAGGGGGTAGGGTAGGAAAGTGGTACCGGATCGGGGCTGCGCGACCCATGGCGGGGCTGCGCCCCGTGCCTGCTGTTTCCTGGCGGGAAAGGATGGTTTGCGGGGCTGCGCGCCCCGCGCCCGCGCCAAAGGGGGCGGAGCTGCCGCCCCTCTGGACTCCCCCTGCCGGGGCGCTGCCCCTGGACCCCAACGGGAGCGCGCTCCAGCACGAACGGCCGGCAGGTCATGCCCACAGGGGCAAAACATCATCAGGTAGAAGGTAACGCATGCGTGGCGCGTCAGCGCGTACAGGCAGAACAACGGGCTAGATGGCACACGGCAGCCTTACATGCGGGGAGGTCTGGAGGGCGGCAC
>JBBRUG010000136.1:0-14676 GCA_038247995.1 Chloroflexales bacterium
CTGCCGTCGGGAAGTTTACCTTCCCAGGCCCGTAGCGGATCGAAGAGCTTACGATAGTGGCCGGCGGCGCTCCAGTTACGGTCGGGCGCAACCACCACCACCTCGCCGATCGTGCTCAGCGCAGCACGCAGGGCCATGAGGCCTTCGCTCTGGTAGCCGTCATCGTTGGAGATCAGGATGTACATAACGTATTCCAGTAAAGTCATCGTGTAGGCAGTAAAAGGGGTGACCACGCGGGTCGCCCGTACGTCGGATGGAGACATTACTCTTTGGGGAGATCAATATCACTGAGCCGCACGGTTTTGCGGCCCTGGAACTTGATCGTCTTCTGGCCCTCGCTGGAGAGTTGGCCGCTCTGTTCCAGGTTGCTGATCTCCTGCTGCATCGTCTCGGCCAGTTCCAGTTCGCCCTGATTGAGCAGACGGGTAACGGCGCTCTTCAGCTTCTGGGTACCGCCGGCCACATCACCGGATTGAATGTCTTGCAGGGCGCGTGTTTGCAACTTAAAGGCGCTAATCTTCTCGACGATGTTCATCACGCCGGGGGTGACCTGGTTGATCTGGGTCGGCTCGGCGGTAAAGGTGAGCATCACATCGATACGCTCTTTAGCGCCGACAATATTCAGTGCCGGCACGTCGTAGCTCAGTTCCACCTGGCCGACGCGGTAGGTGCCGAGCGGGCGCGGATCGATGAGGAATTCGACGAGCAGCGTGCGCCCCTGACCGCTTTCAAGCTCACCGAGCGGCACGCTGACATCGCGGTCGGAGATTGGTTGGTAGCCGAGGTTATTGATCAGCGGAATCACCTGCCAGACGGCACGGGGGGTGATCCCCTGCACCAGGCGCAAGTTCAGGATGGCATTCCGAATAGCCGTATTCTGCGCCCGCTGCACCGTATTCTGGAAAAAGGTCGTAATCTCATCAGGGCGGGCAATATAATCGGCGGTGCCGCCCGAACGATTGGCCATATCGATCAACAGATCTTCGTTCCAATCCTTGCCGACGCCCAGCGCCGTAATCGGCACACCCAAGCGACCGGCGTCATCGGCACGGCGCAGACACTCGTCTTCATTTTCGGTTTGGCCGTCGGTGAGCAGCACGAGCCGACGAATACTGCCGCCGCGATCTTTGTTGATCTCTTGCAGGCCCTTATCGACGGCGGGCGCGATCTTGGTGCCACCGGCATCGCGGATCCGCCGAATACGCTGCTGCAAGTCGCTGCGATTGCGTACCGGGCCGGCGGGAATCAGCACCTCGGTGCGGTGATCAAAAATGACCACGGAGGCTAGATCCTGCTCGTCGAGCATATCGACGGCCATACCGGTGGCCTGGCGCACCCGCTCGATCTTCTGGCCCTTCATTGAACCGCTGCGGTCGATCACAAAGCAGACATTGACGGGCATACGCAACTGGGCGACCACCTGCGACGGCAGCACCTCCAGCAGAACATAGGCAACCTGCGGCGTCGTCGTGGCTGCAAGGTAAGGGCGAGCGAGGGTTGCCCGCAGTGTAACTTCACCGGCCATCAGGAACTCCTTATTCAGGACTCAGGCGGTCAGGGTGCAGGCGCAAAAACACGCCCCATACTGTAAATAATACGCCTGGAGCGCAAAGAAGTTGCGCCACACTGCGCAAAGTATAGCACAGGCATTTGGGCAGCATCCGCAGATTGTGCTCATTCACCGGCGCTGCCGCCGGTTTCCTGTGCGCCGACTTATGGTTCCTGCAAGTCGAGATCGGCGGGATCCTCATGCGGAGCACGCATGACCAATACCTTATCGACGCGCAGGTTATCCATATCAACGACCTCGAAGACCCAACCGTCCCAGGTTACTTTATCGCCGGCCGTAGGAATAGAGCCGAGCAGGCTGATCACAAAACCGGCCAGGGTATCGAAGCGATACGTCTCTTCGTCGGGAAGTTCTTCGACATCGAGGAGTTGCTTCACTTCATCGATTGGGTGTACCCCATCGACGAGATATGATCCGTCGTCGCGGATCACCACAGGGGGCAGCGGTGCTTCGTCGAACTCATCATCGATCTCGCCGACGATCTCTTCCAGTACATCTTCCAGGGTAACTACACCCTCAATCCCACCGAGCTCACTTACCACAAGCGCCATGTGGCGCCGATTCTTGCGGAACGTGGCGAGCAATGCGCTGGCGCGGCTATTCTCGGGGACATAGAGCGGCTGGCCGATCGCATCGCGCACCTGAGCCGCCTCGCCGACGCGCCGGTAGAGCATCAGCAGATCGCGCACATGCACCGTACCGACGATCTGGTCGGGCGTTTCATCATAGACGGGAAAGCGCGAGTAGCCGCTTTCGAGCAATTCATCGAGCACCTCGCCGAGGGAGGCATCGGCCTCAAGCATCTCGACATCATGCCGCGGCGTCATAATATGGCGCACACTGCGGTCGGTGAACTTAAAGATGCTGTCGATGAACTCCTGTTCCTGCTGATCGACCGTACCGCCCTCGGCGCCTTCGCGCACCAGCGCCCGAATATCTTCTTCAGTCACTTGGGCTGCGGGAGCGTTGCCCAGGCCAACCAACCGCAACACCAGTTGGGTCGAAAACGCCAGCAAACTTACCACCGGAGAACTGAGACGGGCGATGAGGGTCATCGGCGGGGCGATCAGGCTGGCATACGCCTCCGAATTGAGCAGGGCGATCCGCTTAGGCACCAATTCGCCGAAGACGAGCGTGAAGTACGTGATGATGACTACAACCAGGCCAAAAGCGACTTGACCAGCATAAGGGCTAATCACGGGGACATTCTGCAAGAGTGGCGCAAGTTGGGCTGCAAGCGTCGCACCACCGAAGGCGCCGGTCAGAATACCGATCAGGGTAATGCCGACCTGAACCGCCGAGAGGAAGCGATTCGGGTCATCTCGCAGTTTCAGGGCGGCGCGGGCGCCAAGATTACCTTCCTCGGCTTTTTGCTCCAGGCGCCCGCGTTTCGCGCCGAGAATTGCAAGTTCGGTACCGGCGAAGACCCCACTCGCCAAAATCAGAACAGTAATCAGCACAATCTCAATCCACATAGTGATCCCAAACGTGCTCCGGCCAGGCCGTCACGCCAGGGTTGCTCCTTTCTGAAGAACATAAATAGCACAGCAGCCAACCCACGGTTACGGGCAGGCTTGCTGTGCTGTCGGGCGCGCCGAGAACGCCCCAAAACAAGTTTTAGATTAGGAGGGTCGTCGTCCATTTATTGGAAATGCACGATGCGCAGGAAACTCGTGGCGGTCAGCGACGCCCCACCAACCAGGGCGCCATCGATATCGGGCTGAGCCATGAGTTCATCGACATTGTCGGGCTTGACGCTACCGCCGTACTGAATCCGGACCAGGTCGGCGCCGGCGGCGTACAACTCGGCGAGCGTGTTCCGAATAGCGGCGTGCATCGCCTGCGCGTCGGCGGCGGTGGCGGTATCGCCGGTGCCAATCGCCCAGATCGGCTCATAAGCAATGACAAGTTCGGTCAGGGCTGCGGCAGAAACATCGGCCAGACCGGCGCGCACTTGTGCGGTAACGATAGCTTCGGCCGCGCCGGAATCGCGCTGAGGCTTACTCTCGCCGACGCACATAATCGGGCGCAGGCCGTGTTTGAGTGCGGCGTGCAACTTTCGATTGACGCTGGCGTCGGTGTCGCCGAAGTACTGGCGCCGCTCCGAGTGGCCGACAATCACATAACGACAACCGACATCTTTGAGCATCAGCGGAGCGATCGCCCCGGTGTAAGCGCCCTGCTCCGCATAGAACAGATCCTGGGCGCCAAGGGCGATTGGCTTGCCGGCGAGACGCGCGCCGACGGGAGCGAGCGCCGTATATGGCGGGCACACAACCATCTCGCGATCGGCATTGCCGCCCCCGGCAAGCAGTTCATCAACCAGGGCCAGCGCCTCGCCGACAGTCTTATACATCTTCCAGTTTCCGGCCAGAATCGGGGTACGCATAGCTTACTCCTCATCCTCTCTCAAAGCCGAATTACAAAAGCAAGCACCACGCCAATAGCCGCAGCGACAGCAAAAACACGCCAGTCCCAGGCGAGCACTTTGGCGCCATCAAATGGACCAGCAGGGATCATGTTAAACAGGCCGAGCCAGGCATTGATCGAGTAGCCGACCTGCATCGTGAGCTGCACGCCGCTGAGCCGATTGTCGATCACCCAGAGATCGGGCGGGAGCAAGTAGAAGCCGGCCAGAAACAGGAGTGCAAGGGCGAAGTTGGTGGCGGGGCCGGCGAGGGCGATCAGGCCGCTCTGGCGGGGGGTGAGGTAACCACGATGCCAGACGGCGCCGGGCGCGGCGATAAAAAAGCCGGTAAAAGCGAGCACAATCGAGATCAGCAGCCAGGGATTGTTGGCGACAAAATGGGCTTCGGCGCCGTAATGACGGGCGACAACCCGATGGGCAAGCTCATGGAGCAAGAACCCAATCCCACAGGTAAGGCCGGCCACGAGCAAGGCGAGCAGAAAGAAGGAATTGAGCACCTGGCCGCCGGCAATCAGGATGGCATAGGCAAGCGTGGTACCGGCCCAGGCCTTCAGCAGTTCAATCGTATCGCTACCACCCTGAGTAAATACATCCTCGCTGGGCGGGGTAAAGATATTGCGCACACTGCGCCCCTCTCATAGTCATCAATAACGTAAGCCGCATTGTAGCACACTCATCTGCGGTTACCGGCAGTCTACGTGACGCTTACCCAAAGCTAACGCAGGATCAACCATCCGCCGCGTATACTCGCCGGGTGTCCCACATCTTCCACTTCATTCAGCCAGAAAGGGAACCTCGTTCTATGATCAGCCCAACCCCACAAACGCCCATTCCGGCCGAGATCGTGCGCCGCGCCCAAGCCGCCGACCCGCATGCGTTGAGCGCGATCTACGAGCGCTACAGCCCCGGCATTTACCGCTACATTTATTATCGCGTCGGGGATGCGGAGCTGGCGCGCGATCTGCATGCCGATGTGTTCGTACGGATGTTGGAGGGCATCGGCAGCTACGAAGATCGGGGCTGGTCGATTGGTTCGTGGCTCTACCGCATCGCGCACGATCGCACAATCGACAACTTGCGGCGCCGCGGGCGCCAGCCGGTAACGGCGTTGGAAGAGTGGAGCGAGACCTGTGCGGGGCCGGAGGAGAATCTGGAGCGTAATGCACGCCGCGCGACCGTACGCAAAGCGCTCGCGCAGCTTCCCGAGAGCCAGCGCCAGGTACTCACCTTACGCTTTCTGTATGATCTTTCACTTCAGGACACGGCCGACCAAATGGGACGCACCGTAGGCTCAGTGAAGGCGCTTCAACACCGGGCGCAGCAGGCGCTGGAGCGCTTGTTGCCGCCGGGGTTTGATCAAGAATGGTAAAAAAGCAGGGGCGGCGCAATGCTCCATCCTATGTTCACTTAGCGGCGTGAGCGCAGGTTGCCTTTGACGGTGAGCACGTCTACGAGTTCTTCGAGCGAGAGCGTAGAGGGACGGCGGGGCGGAGCCTTGGGTGTACCGCAGAGCAGCAGGCGATGGTTCGGGTGGAGATACCAATCGGCTTTGGCATCAACCCGTTTCAGGTCGTAGTACACCGGCTCAAGGTCAACATCAGAACGGCGTTGCGCGGCAATGCCCATACAACCTTGGCGGTCACGGTAGGCGTAGAGTACCGCGCCATGGCTATAGGCCAGCTTAGAGGAAGCGCCATCATCGCTCTGCATTGCGATGCCGAGCCCCCACTGGGTCGGAAATTCGAGCCGCCGGGCGAAGGCGCGTTCCAGGCGAATCTGGCGCAACTCGTGCTCATACCAGGCATCAAAGTTGGGCAGCATGGCCTGAGCGACATGATGCGGGCGGTTCGGATAGAGGGCGTTATAGCCGGTGATCAGATCGTTGATGTTGAAGAAGATCGGCATACGGCCGGCGTGCGCCTCGGCATGGTCGATCCGGGTAACCTGATCGACCAGACGGGCCAGCGCTTCGTCGCCGGGGCGTAGGCTCCGCCGCACCAACTCAGCCGCGCTCAGACTCGTATCGACCGAATGATGATGATCAAAAGCGCCGCCGCCCGTATCGACGTGGACAATCGTCGGGTCGGCATCAGGGGGCAGGTTATCCAGCGTACGCCCAGCGGGTACAAAGCGAAGCTCCGCTTCAGCCGCTCCGCCGAAACGGGTCAAAATCCAGATCGCCGCCAGACAATCGAGGTCCGGGGCGAGATGCCCAACAATGATCTTCGGAGCTTCCAAGCGCAAGCGCTCGCATTCTAGAACACCGCAACATCCGCCTGCCGTCGGCGAATGCCACGTTCAGACGGGCCACCATTTTAGATCCACAACAGGCAAAGCCAGGCTCAATTGCCCCGGTACAGGCCAACTTTTGAGGCCTCAAGTATAACAGAAATCTTACGTATGAGCCAATGTTTGTACCATCATAGCGCTGTTGGGCATACCGGGGTAGGTGAAAGGTCATGCTATACTAATCGCGCTAGATTGCCAACTTACCTGTGCAGCTAAATCGAGCATTGGATCTGCAAAACAGCGGTTATGAATGAAGTAGAGGAGTAGTGCGCGCTATGTCAATTGCCGAGCTACCTGTACGCCCAACCCATGCCCGTGAAGTAAGCGTTGAATGGTTAAGCACTCTTCCCTATATTGTACAGTCGCCGTATCGTCCGCCAACTATTGAGGGCGTAATCGTCAAAGACCTGAAGACGCTCGTAGACGGTCGCGGCGATGTGATCGAGCTCTGGAGCGTGCCCTGGGTTGAAACCGAAGGCATGGTGGTGCCGCGTCACGTCTACCAGAGTGCGACGGACTATGGGGTTGTGAAATGCTGGCACCTACACAATGAGCATACCGACCAGTTTACGGTAACCCGCGGAAAATTACAGGTAACGCTGGTCGATATCCGCCCCGACTCGCCGACGTTCGGCCACGTCAACCCGATCTTCCTCGGCGTGCAGCGGCCGCGGCTGATCAAGATCCCCCCGATGGTGATGCACGGCTGGAAAGCGCTCAGCCAGCCGGAAGTCATCGTTGTAAACCTGCAATCGCACGTCTACGACGCCGCCGACGAATTCAAATTCCCCTGGGATTGTGTGCTTGCCGATGTCTGGGAACCGCGGAATGGTTGATCTAGTCGGGGCCGCCGATGTATTTGTTGATCATCTGCATCCAATAGGGCCAGTCGTGGCACCAACCATCCCAGACGCGCAAGGCATTACCGATGTCTTTGCTCCACAATTGGCTGGAGAGTAGGTCATTCGACCAGCGCGCCGGATCATCCTGGCCGGTAACGAGGATGATATCGGTTTCGCGGAGCCGGTCGATCGCCCAGCGATCGTGCAAATCGGGCACAAAATCGATCGGATTGTGAAAATAGAGGCCCTGGGTATAACGATCAAAAAAGCGCTTGAGATCATAGAGGCCGCTCAATCCGATTACCCGCTTCACGACGCTCGGATGGCGCAAGGTGAAGATCATCGCCTCGGTGGCGCCGAACGAGCAACCGGTAGCCATAAGGTGGGGGTTCGGGTTGAACTGGCGGATCAGCGGCAGCACCTCGGTAAGCAAATAGTGCTCATACTGTTCCTCACGCCACATCCGCGCGTCGGTATCGCCGCCGTAGTTGTACCAACTCTCGCTATAAACTGCATCCACGCAAACCAACTGAACCCAACCCTGCTCGATTTGCCAGGCTAACGAGCCAACCATCCCGCGATCTTCAAACTCGTGGAAGCGACCGTGCGAGGTAGGAAAGACCAGGCACGGCGCACCGGCGTGGCCGAAGATGAGCAACTCCATCGTGCGGCCCAGGGCCGGGCTGTGCCAACTGTGATAAGCGCGCTGCATGGAAATCCTATGCGTGCTGACGCAGCAAGCTGGGTCGGCATCCACTAGCCATAACGAACTAAAAGCTGGCGCGTATGATAGCGGCTCAGCCAGAGCGTGTCAACCGCTTCCGAATGCAGAATTATGACAACACAGGCAATCGACCAGACACCGGGGTTAGGCTGGGGCGCGCTGTTGGCGCTGTTGGGCGGGCGGTTTGTGATCAACACCGCGTTTCGGATTGTGTACCCGTTGCTGGCGCTGCTGGCGACGAAACTCGCTGTCGATCTACGGACGGCGAGCCTGCTGATCACAATGCAGGTTGGGGTGACGTTGCTGAGCCCTCTTGGCGGGCGCCTAGCCGACCTGCGCGGCGACCGTTTTGCGATGCTGGCCGGCCTGGCAATATTCTGCGTCGGCGCAGTAGTTTGCGCACTTGCAAATAGCTTCGGCCTATTTCTGCTGGGCTACAGCGTGATCGGCTTTGGCTCAACCCTGTATATGCCGGCGGTGCAACTCTATGCCAGTGCGCGCAGCGACTATGCTCAGCGCGGACGTGTATTGGGGTTGCTGGAGACGAGTTGGGCGCTTTCGGCGCTGATCGGTGTAACCGGCCTGACGGTGCTGGTGGAGGCCCAGGATGCGTTGAGCGGCGTCTATTGGGTGCTGTTTGGCCTGGGCGTAGCCGCGTTTGTGATTACTGCGACCCTGACCACAGCTGTGCCGGTGATTAACGCCAGGCCTGATGCGCCACCAACAAATGTTGGGCCGGTTATCACGCAGCGCGGTGTACTCACGGCGCTCGGCTTTATTATTCTCCAACTGCTGGCGGTTGAGCTCGTGTTTGTGGTTTATGCAGCATGGCTCCAGGCCGACTTTAGCGCAAGTACAGCCCAACTCGGCCTGGTCTTCGGTATTCTCGGCATCATGGAGTTAGCCGGATCGGTAGGGGCCGCGCTATTCACCGATCGAATCGGCAAGCGCCGGGCGGTGCTCGCCGGGTTCGGGGCAATGGCGGTATTTGTGGTACTGCTGCCGCTCACAGCCGGGCGCTGGGAGCTGTTTTTACTCGTCTTCCTCTGCTTCGGGTTGACGTTTGAATTTGCGATTGTGTCGATGTTCCCGCTGGTGAGCGGATTGGTGCGCGAGGGGCGCGGCACCGTGATCGCGCTGTCGATTGCGATGGTGGGCCTGGGCCGGATCATTGGTTCGTTGGCCGGGCCGCGGCTGTTCGAAAACTACGGGTTTGGGGCAAATGCGTTATTAGCCGGCGGGGCCGCGGTGATCGGCGTAATCATCGGGTTGGTGTGGATGCATGAGGGTGAGCACTGAGACCACTGAGGGAACACTGAGAGCACTGAGAACACTGAGAGCAATGTATCCGTTGAGCCAGCATCCGGGCGGCGCGAGCGGAGCGAGCCACACGGCTCTGTGCCCTCAGGGGCTCAATCGTGTTGCTCAGTGCGCTAATACGGGAAATATTCTTCGGGCAGCAGGTACGCGCCGCTAAGGACGGCGCGGAGCAGGTTAGCTTCGCGGTGGACGGTGCTCAGTGTAGCCTCGATGAATTGCTCGCCGCTCCGCCAGCGCACAATATCGCCGGGTTGCAGGTCGAAATGTTCCGGGCGTAGGCTCCCGTTGCAGACAATCGTGAAGCCATCGCGGTCGAGCTCATCGACGGGGAGCTCGGTGTAGCGACGACCATAGTTGCGACGAAACACGAAAATCGACATAAATGACGGCTGCGACATGGCGCATATTGTAGCACTTTTCAACGGCTCGTGATTCATCCGCAGCTTACGGAGAGCAGAACTGATGCAAGACAGCTCTTTCGCCCGGCGGATCACGACAACCTTCGCGCCCGATGGGGCGGCGTGGCTAGAGCAACTGCCGACGACGATTGATCGCTATGCGGCACGTTGGCAACTCAACGTTGGGTCAGCCTTTCCAAACCTGTCGTATAACTATGTAGCGTCGGCAACCCGGGCCGACGGCACGGCGGCGGTGCTGAAACTGGGCGTACCGCGCGCTGAGCTAACTACGGAGATTGCAGCCCTGGAGCTGTATAACGGCAACGGCGCGTGTCGCTTGCTGGCGGCCGATGCCGCTGGCGGCGCGCTGCTGCTGGAGCGCTTAGAGCCGGGGACTGATCTCGCACAGCTCACCGACGAGGCAGAAGCGATGCAGATCGCAGCGCAGGTGATGCAGCAGATCTGGCATGCCCCGCCGAATAGTCACAGCTTCCCACACGTGGCTGATTGGCTAGCAGGACTGGACGCATTGCGCCCCTTTTTCGGCGGCGGTACCGGGCCGTTCCCGGAAGCTCTAGTGGCGCAGACCGAAGCGCTGAGCGCCGAATTATTGGTAACGAGCGGGCCGGCGGTGGTGCTGCACGGCGATTTGCACCACTTCAACATCCTTCACTCGGCACGAGGCTGGCTGGCAATCGACCCCAAGGGCGTGATCGGCGAACCGGCCTATGAAGCCGGCGCGCTGCTGCGCAACCCGATCCCGCAGATTTTCACTCTGCGGGATCGGCCGGCCGTGATTGCACGTCGGGTTGGGCTGCTCGCCGATGCGCTCGGCATCGATGCAGGCCGAATCAGGCACTGGGCGGCGGTACAGGCGCTGCTTGCGGCCTGGTGGACGGTGGAAGATGGCGACGCTGCGGGCGTACTGCCGTGGATTGCGCTGGCCGAGGAGCTGATGTAGCGATCCGCAGATGACGCAGATGACGCAGATGATGCGGTGGGCGACAGACGGCAGGCGGCAGGCTAGAAGATCCAATTCTCGGGTTCGGTGAAGGGGTGGCGGCGCCAGGGCCAGACCGGGTCGAGGATGGTTCCCGGCTCGTCGATAGTGTACAAGGCGCGCAGGGCGTAGTGGATGACGCTGAGTTGTTGGGCGCGATTGCCGGGCGCGCCAAGCGGGTGGCCGAAGGGCCATTTGAGATGTACCGTGCGCGGCGGGCGGACTTTCTCGGCGATGTCGCGCAGGCCAATCACGGCCACGGTTGGAATGCCGGCAGCTTCGATGGTGCGCGCGATCAGTCCCACGGACTGATTACACAAGCCTCAGGCAGGGGTAAGCAAAACGGCATCGACGCGCTCCTGTTTGAGCATACCGGCGACTTGCGGGGCAGTTGTGTGCAGTAAGGTTTCGAGATGCGGCGGCTCGATGTGGCCCATGAAACCGTAGCTGGTTACCAACGCGCCAAGGTGTCCGGCAGCCACAAGTTCACGCACGAGGGCGAGCGGGAAGAGGATGTTGAGATCCTGCTCGGCATCACGATGATCGTAGTAGTCGTGCGTGATGGTGATCTGGTCGGTTGGAGTGTTAGCGGGGATGATGCGAAATGATGCATCGCCGGCAGGATCAACCATGTCAAATGGTGGTTGCTCAGGAAGGTGTACGCCGCCGGTCGTGATCAGGGCGATGCGCGCCTGCGCAAGCGGAACGCGCATCGGCACGAAGGGCACGTCATCGAACTGGAGCGCATCGAAGCGGCGGCCCCAGTTGCGGGCCAGGGCAGGCACCTGGCTGTAGAGCCAGCCGACGAGGTTGTAGAGTTGTTTGCGGATGGGATTCCATCACAGTCTGGCAGTCTGACAGTCTCACAGTCTGACAGTCTGACAGTCTCACAGTCTGACAGTCTGACAGTCTGGCAGTCTGACAGTCTCACAGTCTGGCAGTCTGGCAGTCTCACAGTCTGGCAGTCTGGCAGTCTCACAGTCTGGCAGTCTGGCAGTCTCACAGTCTGACAGTCTCACAGTCACAATCTGAAAGAAGCTATGAACGAAGAACCGGCGCCTGACGACTGCCGCCTGACGACTGGCGACTGCCCTTACGCCAGTACACGCCCTTCGCCCTCGCGGCGGGTAATGTTGCGTTCGTCGAGATGTTCGAGGAAGGCAAGAGCGTATTTACGGCTGCTGCCGAAGGCGTCACGGAATTGACCGACGGTAACGCTGCCTGCTGTGCTAATTGTAACACGCAACCATTCGATCAGTTCGGCGTAGGTGCCGGGCAAGAAGTAGATGTCGGCGGCGATTTTGATCAACATGCGCCGCTCTAACATCCAGGCGAGCAGTTCAGCATCGAAATCCGGTGTGGGCGGGCCATACGGTGTGCGCGCCATCGCGGCAAGGTAGCTGTCAAGCACGCGGCGCTCGGCGGGCGTAGGCTGTGGATCGTGGTTAGCAAGCCAGATACTGACGGTGTCGGCAGCGATCAGGCCGCGTTGCTGGGCTTCGCCGAGGACAAGCGTAAACATGCGTGGCGGCAAGCGCAGGCGCTGACGCAGGTCTTCGCGGGGCATGCCGCGGCGCAATGGCAGGCGCGTATGGAAGGCGCGCAAGGCGGGCAGCATGCGCTGCTCAAGCGCGGCCCAGCCGGCCGGAGTGAGCACAACCGTGGGCGTGACGTTCACCGGATCGTCGTGTAGGGCCAGCACGCGCTGGTTTGCGAGCAACGTGTCGAGCGCTTCGCGGGCAATGGCTTCGGTCATGGCGCTCGCTTGCAGTACGTCGCTCCAGAACTGCGGGGCGCCATCGCCAAGCGCCTGAAACAGCAGTTCGTCGGGAGTGCCGCGCGCGAGCGTATCAAGCCGGTCGGCCACATCGGGGCGGAAGCGGCGGTGGCGCGGCGGATGCGCATCAACGATTGTGCCGCCGGCGACAGTGAGGCTCGGTGAGGGAATGCGCAGAATGCAGCGGTCGCCACGCTGCACGGCAATTGGCCGTTCGAGGCGCAGTTGCACCCACCCCTCAGCACCGGGCGGTAGCACTTCGGCGTCGAGCAGTGTGGCGCGGCATAGCACCTCAGCAGCGCCAACAAACAGATCGAGGCGCATGTTCTGTTCGATCGACTGGGGCGCGGCGAGGATCACGCGTAGACGCAGATCGATCATCTGCGTTGGGCGCAGTGCGCCGGGCAGCGCCAGCAGATCGCCGCGCGCAATCGCGCTGTGATGGATGCCGGCCAGGTTCACGGCGACGCGATTGCCGGGCAGTACTTCGGTGAGCTTGGCGTTGTGGCTCTGTAGGCCACGCACCCGCGCCGGCAAACCCTGCGGCAGCAGTTCAACTTCCTGGCCGACGCGCAAAGGGCCGTCGAGCAGCGTGCCGGTAACAACAGTGCCGAACCCGCCGATGGTAAACGCACGATCAACCGGCAAGCGCGGCATACCCTGCGCAACACTGCGTGTCGGCGTCATGTCGAGTACTTGATCGAGTGTGGCGCGCAGTGCATCAAGGCCCTGGCCGGTGCGCGCCGAGACAGGCACAATCGGTGCAGTGGCGAGGCTGGTGACGGCGAGTTGATCGGCGATCTCATCTTGCACAAGGGCAAGCCACTCGGCATCGACAAGATCGGCCTTACTGATCACCACAATGCCGTGAGTGATCCCGAGCAGGTCGAGGATCGCGAGGTGCTCGGCAGTCTGCGGCATGATCGCCTCATCGGCGGCGATGACAAGCAAGGCGGCATCGAGGCCACCAACACCGGCGAGCATATTTTTAATAAACCGCTCGTGGCCGGGCACATCGATCAGGCTCACCGTGCGCCCACTGGGCAGGGTGAGCCAGGCAAAGCCCAGATCGATCGTCATCTCACGGCGTTGTTCTTCCGCCCAACGGTCGGGGTCGATCCCGGTGAGCGCTTTAACGAGCGTCGATTTGCCATGATCGACGTGGCCGGCGGTGCCGATAACATACATAGGAATGCAAAAGGCAAAACGCAAAAGGCAAACAACACAACCATTTTATTATAAACCCAAACCCACCATATGGTAAGGACGCAGCAAGCTGCGTCCCTATTCGTCCCCTGCGCAACGATCCGCGTCCCCGGAGGCCTTACCGGGCGCGGAAAGCGGCGATGATCGCCACAATGCCGCCGGCGATGGCGAAGATGCCGAAGACAAAAGGCAACGCCACAGCGCCGGCCAGCGGGTTCATCACCAGCAAGAAGCCAATGATGATATTCACAATGCCCAGCGCCGTTGCGCCCCAACCGCCGCCCTTTAAGCCCTGGTAGACCTGAACACCACCAAAAATGACGCCGGTGATGCCGAGAATCAGTACGTAGATCGTTGGAAGCAGGATCGTGCTCATAAACGGCTGCCCAAGCACGGCCAAACCGGCCCAGATCCCGATCACACCGCTGATCACCTTCCAGACCAGGTTACTGCGATCCCAGATCAAGCCCACCAGATCCGTCACCCCCGACACGAACCAGGAAGCGCCGATAAAAACGACAATCACCAGCACGGTTGCCAGGGGGTTAAATAATAACAACAACCCGATCAACACCATCGCGATGCCCTGAACCAGCATCAACCACCAGGGAACGCCTTGCCGAGCCTGTCCCGACATTGTCGTTGCAGTCATTGCCTATTACTCCCGCACGTAGTGCTACCTCTCCACGATACTTTTACTCTAGCAGAGCCGCTTCAGGGTGAACAGGCACAAAATAGAGTATTTTCGATCGCTCGCTACAGCCTAGTAGTTCGTCAGAGCTACGCTGACAGATAGAGGTGGGGCCAGGGGAGGGCAATGTCCTCCCCGGAAACCCCATCCCACACGTCAATCTAAGATTGACAGGCTACTAGTCTCGCACTGCTGAGCCATAAACCCGGCTAGAAAAGGGCGATTAAAATGCCGGCCGCATTCATGGCGCCATGAATAAGCAAGAGTGCCCATACATTCGGATATTGCGACCAGAGATAACCCAGGAATAACGTATCCTCTCCATAATCGCTGGAATCAGCCTGCGGGCTGCACGGCGATACCCGCCCGCTCGGCACGCCGCCAGCGCGGGATCAGCCTGCGGGCTGCACGGCGATACCTGCCCGCTCGGC
>JBBRUG010000137.1:0-14631 GCA_038247995.1 Chloroflexales bacterium
TAGTCGCACAGTTCACAGTTCATAGTCGCACAGTTCACAGTTCATAGTCGCACAGTTCACAGTTCATAGTCGCACAGTTCCACAAGCGGGCCATCGCCCATCGTCCGTCATCTATAGATTATCATTGATTATCATTCAGCCTAAAGGCCACTTGCGTCATAGCGCATCCTGGTTTATCTTTCAAGCAGTAAATATTGGACTCACCAATAACTGACTGCCCAACGGTATAACTGAAGGAGCGTAGTGTGACACGCAATCGGCTGATCCTCGTGACCCTTGGGGTGATGATGAGCCTGTTTATGGCTTCGATGGAAAGTACGGTGATCGCTACAGCGATGCCGACCATCGTGGCGCAATTGGGCGGGCTGGAGAATTATAGCTGGGTTTTCTCGATCTATCTGCTCACTTCAACCACCACCGGTCCGATCTTCGGCAAGCTCTCGGACATTTTCGGGCGCCGTCCGATCTTCATGGCTGCGATTATCCTGTTTGTGGTTGGCTCGTTCCTGTGCGGCATTGCCAACACAATGGGCCAACTGATCGCGGCCCGCGCCGTGCAAGGCGTTGGCGCCGGCGGGTTGATGCCGCTGGCCTTCATTATTGTGGGCGACATCTACACCCTGGAGCAGCGCACGCGCGTGCAAGGGCTCTTTTCGGGCGTCTGGGGCGTCAGTTCGGTGATCGGGCCGCTCATTGGCGGCTTTTTGGTCGATACCGTCTCGTGGCATTGGGTCTTTCTGGTTAACATTCCGGCGGCGATTATTGCGGCCGGCCTGGTCTGGTTTGGCTGGAGCGGCGTTGCCCGCCCGACAGGCGCGCGCCCGGCAATCGACTACGCCGGGGCAGGGCTACTGATCGTTGCGGTTGTCGCGCTGCTGCTCGGGTTAAACGACCTGGGACGAACGTTAAACCAGGGCCTGATCGGGCTGGCGCTGGCGGCAACCGGCGCATTGATCTGGGTTGAGTTGCGTGCTCCAGCGCCGATTTTGCCGCTCCGGCTGCTGAAAGACCGCATGTTTGCCGTAGCCTGTATTCACGGCTTGCTCGCCGGATGGGCGCTGTTCGGCAGTATGTCGTATGTACCCTTGTACGTGCAGGGTGTGCTGGGCACTACGGCAACCGAGGCCGGCAGCACGCTTACGCCGCTGCTGTTGGGCTGGGTCTTTACGAGCATTCTGGCCAGCCGGATCTTGCTGCGGGTAAGTTATCGCACGGTAGCGGTAACGGGGATGATGTTCTTCATGGTCGGCGCAGTGCTGCTTACCCAGGCGCCGGCCTTCGGCAGCCGCGTGTTGCTGATGGTTGCGCTGACCTTACTCGGCATCGGTATGGGCGCCTCGATTCCCTCGTTCCTGATCGCGGTGCAAACGAGTGTGTCGCGCAGCCAGATGGGCGCGGCCACGGCCTCGATCCAATTCTCACGCCAGATCGGCGGGACGATCGGCGTGGCAGTGCTAGGGATCGTGTTGGCAGCCCAACTCACCAGCAGCCTGGCTGCAGCAGGGCTGGCACCGGATGCCTTTCCGATCGACGCGCTGCTCGGCGAAGGGACGTCGAATGTCGAACTGCCTGCCGCCGCCCGACCGGCGCTCGCAGATGCGATCGGGGCAACCTTCAACATGACGCTCGGGATCGCCTTGTTCGCTACAATTGCCACCTTTTTTGCGCCAAGCGGCAACATCACCCAACTGCGCGATCGCCGTGAAGCCCAGGACGCGGCTATTTCAGCCGGAGATTAGCCGAGTGCGTTGAAGGCTACCTTATGCGGCAGCGTCGTCCTACCGGAATGACGCTGCCGCATTCCATTTATTGCGGCGCCTGTACCGATCGGGTACAATACGCAGCGCAACAGACGACAAAGCCTAGTGTTATGAGGGAGCAGTGAGCGGCACGATCGAGGCAGTGCGGGGTATGCACGATGTGCTGCCCGAGGAACAGCGCGCCGTGGCGCGCGCCAGGGCTACCATTGAGGCACTGCTGGCCAACCACGGCTATGATCCGATCGACCTGCCGGCGCTTGAGCAGCGCGATCTATACCTGCGCAAACTCGGTGAGGAACTGGTCGGCAAAGTGTATGAGTTCACGTTCGGCGGGCGCGAACTAGCCTTGCGCCCCGAATGGACGGCGTCGGTGCTGCGCGCCTATGTAACGCACCTGCAAGATCAACCGTTGCCCCTACGCCTGAGCTACTGCGGTCCGGTATTCCGCTATGAACGGCCGCAACGCCTAACCTACCGCCAGTTTACCCAACTCGGCGTCGAGTTAGTCGGCGCTCCTTCGCCCCGCGCCGATGCCGAAATTATCGCGTTGGCGTGCCAGGGCCTGGAAGCCGTAGGCATTACATCGTACCGCGTGGTGATTGGGCATGTGGGCCTGGCGCGCACATTGCTCAGCGGCCTGGGCCTCCCCGAGCGCACGCAGGGTGCATTGATGTGGAATATGGAACGGCTACGCACCCACGGGCCAGCTGCCGTTCGTGAGCGGTTAGCCGCCGATCAGGGCGCGCCACCGGCAGGGCTCGAACTGCCGCCCGGCCTCGACAACGAACAGGCTGCGGCATGGCTTTTGCGCGTCCTGGAGGCCATGCAGATCGATCTCAGCACCGGCACACGCACGCCCGAGGCGGTGGTGCAACGACTGCTCCGCCGCGTGGGGCGCGCCGGCGAGGCGCCGCAGATCGAGCGGGCGCTGGAACTGCTTGAACAGTTAGGCCAGGTTCGCGGCGCGCCGGAAGCGGCCCTCGCCCAACTCGACGCCCTATTCCACGCTACCGGCCACGCAACCTCGCCCGGCGCCGAATTGCGCGCCGTGTTGAACTTACTTACTGCGCATGGCATACCGACCGAGCGGATCGCCCTCGACTGTGGCCTTGGGCGCGGGTTGCAGTACTACACCGGGCTGATCTTCGAGATCTACGACACCGGCGATATTCAACTCTGCGGCGGCGGGCGCTACGACGATCTGGTGCAGGCGCTCGGCGGGCGCCAACCGGTGCCGGCAGTTGGTTTTGCCTATGGCCTGGAGCGCGTCGGCGCAGTGGCCAACGTGCCGCATCCCGACGCGAATCGTACCGTACTGGTAGCCCCAGTAAACGCTGAAGACTACCCGTACGCCCTGGAAGTCGCCCGACGCTTGCGCGCAAACGGGTTTGTGGTTACTGTCGATGTGCGTGGGCGTAACGTCGCTACAAATCTGCGCGATGCCGCCCGGCGCAAGATCGGCTATGCAGCAATTGTTGGGGCCGCTGAACGTGAACAGGGCATGATCGTCTGGCGCGACCTCGTGGCGCATAATGAGCAACGCGTGGCGCTGGAGGCGATAGGTACAGTCTGACAGTCTGGCAGTCTGGCAGTTTGCAGTCTGGCAGTTTGCAGTTCAACAGTCTGGCAGTTTGCAGTTCAACAGTCTGGCAGTCTGGCAGTCTGGCAGTTTGCAGTTCAACAGTCTGGCAGTTTGCAGTCTGGCAGTTCAACAGTCTGGCAGTTCAACAGTCTGGCAGTTCAACAGTCTGATAGTCTGACCGTTTGCAGCTCAGGGCAGGAACGTAGACAGCGTATGCCAAGTTGCGACCTTCTGAAATCTGAAACCTGAATTCTGATCACATGGCGACGAACGAAAGTACACCCGGTACACCAACCTGGGGACGCTATACCGAACTTACGCCGGCGAAGCTCGCCGCGATCCGCAGCCAGACGTCTGTGGCCTATGTGCCATGGGGCGCGCTGCAATGGCATGGGCCGCACTTGCCGCTCGGGCTCGACGGGCTTGTCGCCGAGACAATCGCCGAACGGGTCGCCCGCCAGGTCGGCGGTGTGCTCCTGCCGACAACCTGGTGGCCGACGACGCCGATCCCTCACGCCGAGTCGTTGGGTGTGCGCATCGAAACGCTCCAGGCGCTCTGGAGCGATCTGTTCGCCGGGTTGCAGGCGGCGCAGTGGCAAATCATTGTGGCGATCAGCGGGCATTATGCCCCCAGCCATGAATTGGCGCTGATTGCTGCTGCTGAGCAGGCCATGCAACAGCATAACTTGCTCGTGCTGGCCGTGCCCACGATGGCCCTAGTTGATGAAGAGATGCTCGATCACGCCGGCCTCTGGGAAAGCTCGCTCCTGATGGCGCTACGCCCCGATCTGGTGCAACTGGATGAACTCGGTCACGGCCCGCTCAATTTGCCCGATGCGGCAATCATCGGACGCGACCCACGCGGGACCGCTTCGGCCTCGATTGGCGCCAGTGCGATCAACCTGGCCGTGGATCGGATCAGCGTTGCCGTGACAAACCTGATTAGTGAAGGCAGCGCCCGCCCGCTTCATGCGCTCTACGAATCGCGGCGCGAGCGCCACCAGGCCTTTATTGAGCGCTACGCCAACCAACCCGAGGCGGCGGCCACGGCCTGGTGGACTGATCTACACGAGAAAAAATAGTATGCTCCGGTTTGCCATTCCCTCGAAAGGCGGCGGCTACGATGCCAGCCTGGCGTTGCTCGAAAGCTGCGGCCTGCGGGTGATGCGCGCCAATCCGCGCCAATACACCGCAACCTTGCGCGGCCTGCCCGACACTGAAGTGCTGCTCCATCGGCCCGCCGACATTGTTGAGAAAGTCGCTGTAGGCAGCATCGACATCGGGATCACCGGGCTCGACCTGGTGCGCGAACAGCGCGACGACGATACCAACCTGCTTGTGCTCTACGACGATCTGGGCTTCTGGCGGGTTGAACTGGTTTTTGCCGTGCCGCAGGGCTGGGTCGATGTGAATTCGTGGGCTGATCTGGCTGATCTCGCCGCCGATATGCAGCGTCAGGGCCGACGGCTACGGATCGCCACAAAATATGCCGAGACAATCCGGCGCTTCTGTTATACCCACGGCATCAACGCCTTTGAACTTGTCGACTCACAGGGGGCCACGGAAGCCGCGCCGAGCCTGGGTTACGCCGATATTATTGCCGATATTACCGAGACCGGCACGGCCATTCGCGAGAACAAGCTCAAGATCGTCGGCGGATCGATCCAGCGCTCGCAGGCAGTGCTGGTGGGCAGTCGGCGCACGCTGCGGGGCGATCCACGCAAACTTGCGCTGGTGCGCGAATTGCTTGAACTGATCGAGGCGCGGCGGCGCGGGCGGCTATTTTACTCGCTCACTGCCAACGTATCGGGCGAATCGGTGGCCGCCGTAGGCCGCGGCGTAACAGCGCGCCAGGAACTCGCCGGGTTGCACGGCCCGACCATCGCCCCCGTCTGGAGTAAGTATGTCGCCGAGGAGGGCGGCGAACCACGCTGGTTTGCCGTGAATGTGGTTGTGCCGCAAGAAGAACTGTTACCCGCTACCGAACACCTGCGCAGCCTGGGCGCGGTCAGCATCACCACCGTGCAGGTACAGCACGTCTTTAAGGCTCAGAGCGATGCGTATGTGAAGCTTGTAGACGCATTAGGGTGATAATCTGAGCGCGTGGACGAACGACCAAGGACGAAAGCCAGACGCATCGGCATTGCGCAACATTGGTCTTTGATCCTTATCGTTAGTCTCTGGCCTTTGGTCTTCCGTCTTTGGTCTTCCGTCTTTGGCCGTTCACAGTACGCTTCAAGGTAACCATATGACCAACACCTACAGCGCGGCCGGCGTTGATATTGCGGCGGCTACGCGGGCCAAGGAACTAATGGCCGATGCCGTACGTTCGACGCATGGGCCGGCGGTGCTCGTCGGAATGGGCGCGTTCGGCGGTTGTTTCGACGCCGGTATCGCATTACAGGGGATCGATAGTCCGGTGCTGGTGAGCAGCGCCGACGGCGTGGGCACCAAAACGCTTGTCGCCGCCGCGCTGGGCCGCTACGATACCGTCGGCCAGGATCTCGTCAATCATTGTGTTAACGATATTCTGGTGCAGGGCGCACAGCCGCTCTTTTTTCTCGACTATGTTGCAGCGGCAAAACTCGATGCCGTGCAGGTGGCGGCAATTGTCGGCGGGGTGGCGACGGCGTGCAAGGCGGTGGGGTGTGCGCTCCTGGGCGGCGAAACTGCCGAAATGCCCGCTGTGTACATGCCCGGCACGTTCGACCTGGCCGGCACAATCGTCGGCGTGGTAGCGCGCACGGCCATGTTGCCCCGTCCCGACATCGCGCCCGGCGACGCCGTCCTGGCCCTGCCTTCAACCGGCCTGCACACCAACGGCTATTCGCTGGCCCGCCGCGTGATCGAGCAGGGCGCAGGCTACAACGCCCGCCCGGCGATCCTCGGCGGGCAGAGTATCGGCGCGGCGCTGCTGGCGATACACCGTTGCTACCTGAATGAGGTGGCTACGTTACGGGCAGCGGTGTCGCTCAAAGGGTTGGCCCATATTACCGGCGGCGGTGTGTACGACAACTTGCCCAGAGTTCTGCCCGCTGGAACCGGCGCGACGATCACGCGCGGCAGTTGGCCCATCCCGCCGATCTTCAACTACCTGGTTGAGCAGGGGCAGATCGCCGAGCAGGAAGCGTTCCACGCGCTGAATATGGGCCTGGGCATGCTGGTGATTGTCCCGGCTGATGCCGTGGAAGCTGCGCTGGCGGCGGTGCCTGAGGCCTGCCGGGTGGGTACGGTGACGGAGGGGGAAGGGGTGGCGTTGGTGAACCAGGGAACGAAGGAACCAGGGAACTAAGACCCATCGCGCTTACATCGGTTCCTCAGTTCCCTGGTTCCTCGGTTCCTCAGTTCTAAAGCTCACTTACACTGATTCACGTATGTCATTATCTACCATCAGCTTTGCGCCGGCGAGTAATTACAGCCTGATCAACCTGGCGAATATCTTCACGCGCTCGTTTGCCGAGTATTTCTACCCTGGCACCACCACGCCCGAGGTGCTGAGTCGGCGAGTGCGTGAGGAGCAGATCGACTTGCGCGCCTCACAGGTGCTGCTGGTGGGCATCGAACCGGCTGGGATCGCCCTGATCGCCCGGCGCGGCCAACGCGCCTGGTGCGCCGGATTCGGCGTGATGTTGGCACAGCGAGGGCACGGCTATGCTCACGCTCTGGCCGAAGCGATGCTCAATGCCGCTCGCGAGGCGGGCGCAAGCCACTTCAGCCTGGAAGTGCTGACCCGCAACGATAAGGCGCTACGGGTGTACGAACGTGCGGGCATGCAGATCACCCGTCGGCTGCTGATCCTCAGTTGGCGCCCCGGCGAAAGCGCAGCGCTGGAGCCACCTGCGCCATTGAGCGAGGCCGAGCCGGCTGATCTGGTGCTCCGTCACTTCGCCGCATTCCACCCGGCGCCGGCGGCCTGGCAGCGTGAACCGGCGAGCTTACTCAGCCTGGCCGATGCGCGGGGGCTTATTCTGCATGATGGCAAGCACCACGCTTACGCAATTGTGGGCGCTAACGATGAACATTTGCGCATCTACGATCTGGGCGCTACCAACGTGGCCAGCGCCGACAAATTGCTGCATGCGCTCCAGATCCGCGCACGTAGTATCACCAGTGTCAATGAACCCCAGGAAAGCCCACTCACTGCCGCTTTCCTCCGCGCCGGCTTCATAGTGGCCGATGAACAGCACGATATGGAAGTGGAGTTGTAAGATGAACCTTGAAACGCAACTTGCCGCAGGCAAGACCAAGATTATTTTCGCCCATCCCGACGATGCAAATCTAGTGGTATTGTTCCACAAAGACGGGATCACCGCCGGTGACGGCGCGCGGCGGAACGAGATCGCCGGTAAAGGCGAACTGGCCGGCCGTACCACGGCGAATATCTTCGCAGTGCTCGCCCGCGCCGGGATCGCTACCCACTTTGTGAGCGCGCCCGCAGCCAACCTGACCGTTGTGCGGCGCTGTACGATGTTTCCGCTGGAAGTGGTGACCCGTCGGCTCGCAACCGGCTCGTACCTGCGCCGCAACCCCGATGTGGACGAGGGCACGCGCTTCGATCCGCCGCTGATCGAGTACTTCCTCAAGGACGACACCGCTCACGACCCACAGATTAGTTCGGTGGAGATCACCGTGCGCAATATCGCTACAACCGCCGAGGTTGAGCAAATGGGCGCTATGGCCGTGCAGGTCTTTGAAATCCTTGAGGCAGCCTGGAGCAAACTTGAGGTAACCCTCGTCGATCTCAAGATTGAATTTGGGCGTACAAGCGACGGAACGATTATCGTCGCCGACGTGATCGACAACGACTCGTGGCGGATCTGGCCGCAGGGCGACAAAACGCAGATGCTCGACAAGCAGATGTACCGCAATGCGGCTGAGGTGGACGACGATTTGCTTGGCGAAATCAAGGCGCGCTATACGCAGGTGGCGGATCTGACGGAACGGCTACTTGATGTGAGCGGGTGAGCAGGTACAGGGGTGAGCGGGGTAGGGTCGGGGCAGGTTATGACCCGCCCGTACCGCGTGGGACGCCGACGGATCGCCAGGATGGTGGACGCCGACGGATCGCCGGTATCGTGGACGTCGGCGGATCGCCGGTATCGTGGATGTAGGGCCGAAGCAGCGCAACCGGAGGAGTCCGTGTGATCCAAGGATTTCACACGGAGCGCCGCTTCGGCCCTACGGTGATCCCGATGTCCCCGTGTCCCCACATCACCGGCGTAACACAACCACCGTCTCGATATGCGGCGTCTGGGGGAAAAGATCTACCGGTTGCACGTGTTCAAGGTGATAACCGTAAGTGAGCAGTGGGCGGAGATCGCGGGCGAGGATGCCGGGATGACACGAGATGTAGATCAAGCGCGTGGGGCCGAGCCGGTCGAGGGCGTCGAGCACAGCCGGATGACAACCCCGGCGCGGCGGATCGACGATCACGGCATCAATCGGCCCATCGATGCGCTCCATTGTCCGTTCAGCCGCGCTGCGGATGAACTGTACATTGATGATCCCATTCAGTTCCGCGCTGCGTCGGCCATCGGTAACCGCGCCCGGGTGCTCCTCGATCGCCGTCACCTCGGCCACATGCGCTGCGAGGGGTAACGCAAAAGCGCCTGCACCGCTATAAATATCGAGCAAATGATCCGCAGGCTGGAGGGCCAGATGCTCACGAACCAACGTCAGCATGCGCTCGGCTTGCGGTACATTCGCCTGAAAAAAGCTCTCAACGCCAAGCGAAAAAACCACCTCGCCGAATAGTTCATGAAGCAATGGCCCCCGATCAACACGGGCAATCCCCACCCCGGCGAGAGCCGGCACAGCCGCCGTCCAGGCCGCTGCAAGCCCTTCCAGAACCGTAAGATCCGCACCCGGCAGCGGGTGTAAAGCAGCGGCAGCGTAGCCAAAGGCGCTACTGGCGCGGAGGGTGACGCCTTCGAGCGGCCCGGTTTCGGCGGTGAAGCCGGCTAGCAGCGCCTGCAAGCCCACCAGCGCCGTATTAAGAATCGGGAGCAACAACGGATCATCGTCGAGCGCCACCAGATCATTTGATCCGCCGGCGTGATAGCCGATCTGATTGCCCACAATATGCAAGCGAGCGCTGTTGCGATAGCCCCACGGCTGTGGCGCGGCGAGGATCGGCGCAAGCGGCGGATCTTCAAGACGAGCCAGTTTCAACAACTGATCGCGCACGATCTGCTCTTTGAAGCGCAACTGAGCCGGATAGGCAATATGCTGCCAGGGCATATGGTCGCTTGCAGCGATGCGAGGCGCAACCCGATCGGGCGACGCCTCCAGCACTTCGCGCAGTTCACCGCGCAAATAACTGGCGCGTTGCTCGACAATCTGCACGCGCACACGCTCGCCGGGCAAGCCTCCGCGTACAAACACCACCAACCCTTCAACGCGGCCAACCCCGTCGCCGCCCTGGGCGATTCCGTCGAGGGTGAGTTCAAGATCTTCAGCTTGATCCATAGTGATCTAGAAAGGGCCGGGCGAGTTCAGCCGCCACCGGCCCTCGGTCAGAAAATGCAGATGTAGGATGCAGAGAGGCGAATATGAGCAAGATACCGGCTTATGGTAGCAGATCCACCGAATTTACGCCAACAAGCTGCCATGAAGCGCATGACGAGGCCTAATCCACGATCGCGCCACCCGCGCCATCCATGACCGTAACCTTATTGTCGAGCACCATCGCGGCTTCCTTGAGCGCACTGAGCACCACGCTTGAGCCGACTGAGCCACTGTGCGGGTGGTTCGCTGCGCTCGCGTCGGCATAGCGCAGGAGCAATGGTTCTGCCCGCCGCTAGAGAAACCCAGCGGCACCCAGTCGACCGCAGGATCAAGCATGCGCGACCGGCGCTTATTCGCGGTAGAATATGTGCATGGCGTACATACGCTGTTCACCCGGCTCATCCTGCATTCGGCATTCCAGAGCGGAGCAAATCTATGCGTGCTGTAGACATCATTGCAACGAAGCGTGATGGCGGCGCCCTGACAACGGAACAGATCAACTGGCTCATTGAAGGGTATACCAGCGGCGCTGTGCCTGATTATCAGATGGCGGCATGGGCGATGGCGGTGGTGTTGCGCGGCATGGACGACCGCGAGACGGCGGATCTGACCCTGGCGATGGCGCGCAGCGGCGATATGCTCGATCTGCACGATCTGGCGCCGCTCACGGTAGACAAGCATTCGACCGGCGGGGTGGGCGACAAAACGACGCTTGTGTTGGCGCCGCTCGCTGCCGCCGTGGGCCTGCCGGTAGCGAAGATGAGCGGGCGCGGCCTGGGCTTCAGCGGCGGCACTGTCGATAAGCTCGAAAGCATCCCCGGCTTCCGCACCGGGCTCAGCGCCGCCGAGTTCCGCCGTGCTGTGCGCGAAATCGGCCTTGTCGTCGCCGCGCAGAGCGGCGATCTCGCCCCCGCCGACAAGCAACTCTATGCGCTGCGCGATGTGACGGCCACAGTCGAGTCGATCCCATTGATCGCGGCCAGTGTGATGAGCAAAAAGCTTGCCGCCGGCGCCGATTGTATTGTGCTCGATGTGAAGTACGGCAGCGGCGCGTTTATGCCCACGCTCGATGCAGCACGCGACCTCGCCGAGCGTATGGTTGCGATCGGGCGCCACGCCGGGCGGCGCGTAGCTGCCGTGCTGAGCAGTATGCAACAGCCGCTTGGCTTTGCAATCGGCAATGCGCTGGAAGTGCAAGAGGCGATTGCAACGCTGCATGGCCATGGCCCGGACGATCTGGTGGAACTCTGCCTGGGCCTCGGCACGCAACTAGTCTTGCTCGCCGGCCTGCGCGATAGTGAAGCCGCCGCCCGTGAACTGCTCCAAAACGCCCTGGAGCGCGGCGCGGCATGGCAAAAATTCCAGCAGATGGTCGCCAACCAGGGCGGCGATCTGAGCGTAATCACGGCGCCCGAACGACTGCCCGCAGCGCCGATCCGGCTCGATCTGCCGGCGCCCCAGGCCGGCTATGTTGCACTGATCGCCGGCCAACCGATTGGCCTCGCCGTCAACGATCTGGGCGGTGGCCGCGCGCGTAAAGACGACGCGATCGACCCGAGCGTAGGCGTGGTACTGCGCGCCAAGGTCGGCGATGCCGTCTATCTCGGCCAGCCGTTACTCACCATCCATGCCGCCAACCAGGCCGCTGCTGCGACGGCGGCGGCCCGTCTACTCGCCGCCTACACTATTGGTGAACTGCCCGTCGAACCGCCGCCGCTGATTGAGGAGATTGTACGCTAATGCCGATCTATGAATATTTTTGCCCGGCTTGCAATGGTCAGTTTCAGAAACTGGTGCGCGGCTTCAGCGATCCGCCCGGCCTGACTTGTCCGCGCTGCGGTAATCTGGAAGTGAAGCGCGCAGTTTCGCGTTTCGCCACGCTCAAATCAGACGACGCCCGCATGGAGTCCATGGCCGATCCGAGCAACTTCGCCGGCCTCGACGAGCAAGACCCGCGTTCGATCGCCCGTTGGGCCAAACGGATGGGCAAGGAGTTGGGCGAGGAGGCGGGCGAGGATTGGGACGAAATGGTCGATCAGATGCTCGAAGAAGAACTCGGCGGCGCCGATGAAGACGGCCCGTCACCAGGCAAAAGCAAACCCGACGATTTAGGGTGGGGGTGAGGCAATTCGAACCTGCAGAACGGCTATTTACGCAGCGCTGCTTGAAGTAATTCGTGCGGCAGGACGTGCGAGGTACGGCCCTGATAGCCGATCATGGTTTCGGCGGCGCAGAGCGCGTTGAGGATTGCTTCTTCGGTAGCGTCGGCGGCGGCGTGGAACAGCGGGTCGATCTGGTCGTGGGGGAGCATGTGCAACGTGTAGGGTTGTTTTGTCGCCGCAGGCAACTGGTTGCCGGTAGCGAAGGCCAGGAAGATGTCGCCGCTGGAGTTGTGGCCGTACCCACCCACACGGCTAAGGCCAACCGTGGCGCGCTGGGCAAGCCGGCGGCACTGGATCGGGAGTAACGGGGCATCGGTGGCGATGATCACAATAATCGAGCTTGAAAGTGGCGGGTCGCGCTCCCAGGGCAAGGGTACCACATCGGGGCCAATCAGCCGCCCGACCGGCACGCCAGCGACGCGCAGATCGCCGCGCAAGCCGTAGTTGGCCTGCACCAATACACCTACCGTGTAGGCGCCGCTGCGTGTCGTGGCTACCCGCGACGACGTGCCGATCCCGCCCTTGAACTCGTGGCAATTCATGCCCGTGCCGCCGCCGACGTTGCCTTCGGCCACCGGCCCGCCGTGTGCCGCCTCAATCGCGGCAATTGCGTGTTCAGTTGTTACGTGGAACGCGCCGATGTCGTTCAGGTGGCCGTCATAGGTTTCGGCAACAACCGGCAGAAAAAAACTCTCGTAGTGGTTATGCTCAACCGCATAACGAATGATCGCATCGCGCACCACGCCGACCTGATGCGTATTGGTGATCCCAATCGGCGCGCCGATCATGCCCGACTCATCGATCCAGGGCAGGCCGGTCATCTCGCCATTGCCGTTAAAGACGTGGTAGGCGGCAAAAACGTGATCATTCCAGATTGCGCCGCCGTCACGCGGCACGATCATCGTTACGCCGGTGCGGGCAACCCGCGGTTCGTCGTAGATCAGGGTTGTATGGCCGACGAGCACCCCCGGCACATCGGTGATCGCATTCTGGGCGCCGGCAGGCAGATCACCGATGGTAATCCCGAGATCGCGCAAGCGGCTCATAAACGCTCTTTTGTGCTATTGGTAGCCCTGTTATGCGGTGCCATGGGCATTTAATGCAATTCAAATACTTCTTTATCGACCAGTTCAAGATCGACAGGATAACGCCCGGTGAAGCAACCCTGACAGAAGGTATTCGGATCGCGGCGCGTGGAACGGATCAATCCTTCCAGGCTGAGGTAGGCCAGGCTATCGGCGCCAAGATGCGCGCAGATCTCGTCGGTGGTGAGCCGATGGGCGATTAGTTCAGGGTAGGTGGCCATATCGACGCCAAGAAAGCAGGGATGTTTGATCGGCGGCGAGGAGACGCGCACATGCACTTCGGTAGCGCCGGCCTCACGCAGCAGGCGCACGATCGGGCCGGAAGTATTGCCGCGCACGATGCTGTCGTCGATCAGCACAACGCGCTTGCCCGCAAGATTATCGCTCAGCGCATTGAACTTGAGCGAGATGCCAATCTTGCGCAAATGATCGTCGGGCTGAATGAAAGTGCGCCCGATGTAGCGGTTCTTGATCAGCCCCTCGCTGTAGGGAATGCCCGACTCCTGGGCATAACCGATTGCGGCCGGTACGGCGCTGTCGGGCACCGGGATGACCACATCGGCGGCTACGGGCGTCTCGCGGGCCAGTTCACGGCCCTGCTGCACCCGCACGGCGTGGAGCGAAGTATCGTGGAGGATGCTGTCGGGGCGGGCGAAGTAGATATACTCAAACAGGCATTCCGCCGGGCGCGGAGCGGGCATGCGCGCAATCGTATGCGGCCCGTCTTCGGTGATCATCAAGATCTCGCCGGGGGCCACTTCGCGCTCAAAGGTTGCGCCGATGGTGCCCAGCGCACAGCTCTCGGAAGCGACAACCCAGCCATCCTCACCCAACCGGCCGAGGCAGAGCGGATGCAGACCAAGCGGATCGCGCACGGCGAAGAGCGCATCGCGGGTAAGCACGGTGAGGCAGTAGGCGCCCTGGGCGCGCACCATAAAGACCTGAAATTTCTCTTCCCAGGTACGGCCCTCGCCGCCGGCGAGCATCTGGGTGATCACCTCCGAGTCGCTGGTGCCGGTGAGGCCCACGCCGCGGCGCAGCAACTCTTGGCGCAACACACCCGCATTGGAAAGATTTCCATTATGGCCTACCGCCATCGGGCCAAGTACACTCTCAACAACAAACGGCTGGGCGTTCTCCAGCCGCGACGATCCGGTTGTCGAATAGCGCGTATGGCCGATTGCCATATGGCCGGTCAGCGGGCGCAACTTATCCTCATCGAAGACCTGCGAAACCAGGCCCATCTGCTTGTAATGACGCATGCCGCGCCCATTACTCACCGCGATGCCGGCGCTCTCCTGGCCGCGATGCTGTAGCGCATACAAACCAAAAAAAGTCAGCCGAGCAACATCCGCATTGGGCGCCACAATGCCGAAAACACCACACTCGTGGCCCGGTTTATCATCATCGATACTCGGTTCGTGCAGTCTGAGCGAACCTTTCGCGTCAGCCATAACAGATCATTCCTCCATAAGACCATAAGCAGGAGATAAAAAACTGGCGGCAGGCCACCTACGGTGACGCCACCATGAACA